>PWGE01000362.1 GCA_003554345.1 Candidatus Sumerlaeota bacterium
AGTAGATGAATTATCCGTTTGCTCAAATCGGTGGTTTTGCCGCTTCCAGCAGAAGCCTTGACGGCTAAGATTTTTTCTATGTTGCGGGATTCATTCCTCATGATGTGCCCTTGAACATATGGGATTCCAGCTCTTTATGAAATCGGCTGTAAAATTCACAATAAATCTGGTAATCACAGTATTGACAGCTCATGGCCTGAATACGGAAGCATTTTCTCTGTTCTTTATCGGTGGGATCGTTGAGATGCTCCAGGTACCCGAGGGGAGATTGTTGTTCCTTGAGAAGAGAAAGAATGACAGAAAGGATGGCATCGGCATTGTCAAACAGTTTTTCCTTCTCCGGTTGAATCATTTCCTGGAAAAACCCCTGTTCGGTAAAGTACAATAAAAGAAAAGAGTCGAAATTGATCTGCTCAGCCCGTGTTAACAGCGCCCCGTAAAAAAGGATTTCCAGAAAATGGTCCCATCCTTTGTGTTGTTTTAAGTTAAAAAGAAATAACCCTTCACTATCCGGTTCTTCTGTTTTTTCCAGTTTTTTCCTGAAAGGAGCTATATGATTTTTAAAATCATTATACGTAAATCTTCCTGTTTTGTAATCAATAAGGCAATAGCGGGAAGTGAAGTGATTTCTGTCCAGTCTGTCCATGCGAAATCGTATTTTCTGGTCGTGGTGGGTATAGTGACGTCTTTTTTCGGTTTCTAAAATGCTGTACTCCTTCTGGCGGCGTTTTTGGAAGGCATAAAAATCCTGCCAGGAGGGATAAAAGAGATTCATAAAGGAAAGGTAATTAGTGGGAATGTGTTCAATATGAGGCATTTGTTGCAGTCTCAGTTGCATTTGATGAGTCAAAGCGTCTTTAAAACTCTGGTAGTCAGGATATTTTTTTAGAAAGTCTGTACCGCCGGGCAGGAGTGTATGAATGATTTGATGGGCAACAAAACCTAATTGCGGGGGCTTTACAGTATCGTCCAGGTGGTATTCGGGTTCAGAGCGCAGCTTTATTTTTTCCAGGTAAAACTGGAGGGGACAGCGCATATAATGAAGTAGTTCAGAGATTGTGAGGCCTTCATTCTCCCAGGGGGGTATAAAAGGAGGCGATGTATCCCTGTGGGGAAAGACAAGAGACGGCTCGTGATATTGAAGAAACTCCCGGGAATATTCCGTGTCGTCCTCTGTTATCTCATGTTCCCGCTCTCTCAGTCTTAACTCGTGAATGTAGGGTGAAGGGATGGTGGATTGTTGTGCCTGGGGAAAAGACATATACACATGTTCTGCCTGGTTGATAATATTTTCAAAAGCCGCTTTTGTGGTGAAATAATGATATTCCTGGTTCGGCACACCCAGCTGTTTACGCATTTGATTGTTCAAAAACACCTCGGGATTTGCATTGAAGGGAAATTTATCCGATAAGTCAGGAAGAAATACCGCCTTGAAGTTCAGCAGAGCGGCTTCTTTATAACCCATGACAGGTATTCCTTCCGGCGGAGCAGGGAGAGGATAAGAAAGTCCCGACAGAAGGTGATTATGAATCTTCAGAATATCCTTGCCGCTGAAGGATATACCGGTACGGCATTCTTCCAGTATTTCCCATTCTTTGTGGAGCCTGTTGATTGCTGAATTGATATCGTGGCTGAAATAAGAGGACTTTTCTCTACTTTCTACTGACAGTACAGGTGTCAATACATCCCGAAGATGTGAGATTCCTTCTGTAAAGGTGAATATGCGGTCGGCAAAATGGAAAAGGCACTGATTGAGCAACTTTTCGATGAGTGGTTTGCATTTCAGCAGAATATCCCTTGTATCGGCAGAGTTTTTCCAGTTTTCAAAAAGTCTGTCACAGTTATTAAAAAGGAGCAAAGTATCTGACTCAACAGTTTCCGTGTATATATTGCGAAAAAAAGTTTCTATTTCTTCCGGGGTGAGAGATGCCTGAGAAGCGAGGAAGCGTTTAATAAAAGGGGAAAATAAAAAATGAAAAAGATGCTGTATTCGGTAATATTTTTCTTTCCGGCTGGAAATAACAGTGGTTAAAAGCTCTTCCCAGCGCTTTAACAAGTCATATACGGGATTTTTTTGAAGAGGAAGCCCCACTGATACATTCAAAATACCTTCCGGAAAAAAAGAAAGGAAGGTGGGGATTGTTTCAGAGTCAGGGGTGATTATGGCGACATCTTCCAGGGGATTGTCCCGTGAAGAGTGGTGATGAGACGTTTCTGCCAGGTGATGTTCCATTTTCTTTTTGACAGCACCAATTTCATTGAGAGGGGTGCTGTATTTGTGAATAGAAGTTTTCTCAGAAGAAGAGGGATAAGAAGGCGGATCATTCATAATATTGAAAAGAGGCACAGGAAAATATTTTTTCAGGTGTTCGAATTCATCGGGACCGGTCTGCCAGTAGACGGTCCAGGTTTTGGGATGGGCGGTTTCTAAGAGGGATTTGAGGATAGAACATTCCAGTGGGGTGAAAGGCTGATAATCCAGGAAAATGACCCTGGAGTAATTTTTCAGAAAAGAGGGATCAAGCTTTTTGTCACCCCGACAAAACTCATCCCAGGCAAAAAGGGTGGTCGTATAAGAAGAATGGCGCATGGCTTCTTTCCAGGCAGGAAATAGTTCTTTCAGCAGTTCAAACTTCTGCTCGTCTGCCCACTGGAGATGAACCACGTCTTCAATAATTTGTTCTATCTGGGTAAGGATGGGTTTGCCGGACTGAAGAAGTTCGTGATAGGTAGCCAGAATATCATGACCAAAGGGAATGAAATCATAGAACTCTTTTTCCTTGATACGTGCAAGGTAAGGGTTATGGGAAGAAGAAACGTTTTGTAATGCTTCGTAGAGGCACAAGAGCTGTTGATAGGAAGAGGCAGGCACTCCACAATCTTCAAGGGGAAGGGCTATATGAAAGAACTGAGAACGAGGCTGTATATCAGGCATCAACAAGGAAGAAGAGGGGGCATTTTTGTTTGCCCGGGCAAGAGGTTTTAATATGCGAAAAGTGGGAGTTACCAGCAGAGAGGATTCGGCAAGGAGTTCTTCCTGCACAGAAGGAGTGACAATAAAATTTTTATTGGCGATACATTTTACTTCAATGGACATAAGTGCAGGATTCTACGATGGTTGGTAAACGTAGCGTCATTTTATCATACCTGTATTGAAAAGGAATGTTAAAAAAAGCGAGAAGGTAAGCGGATTTCTGAATAGTGCTGAAAGTCAGCGCTATTATGCCCTTGCGGAATCGGTGCTTGTAGTAAGGAATGAAAAGAGAGTATATTTTAGTTCATTCTCGTTTAAAAAGCTTTTCTTATGCCGGTTTATTCACAATCAAAAAAAGAAACACTCCATACCGCTGCTTATAACAAAAATCAATCTGGCAGGAAAAGTTCTCCCTGTTCAGGATGTGTGTATAGCCGGTGGTGCGTTATACCTTTGCCAGAGCCTGTTCAAGGTCTTCGATAATATCCTGCACGTCTTCTATCCCGATAGAGAGACGGAGCATATCAGGCGTGATGCCGCCCGCTTCCAGATCTTTTTCAGGTACCTGGGCGTGGGTGGTACTGGCGGGATGGAGGATGAGACTCTTTGCGTCGCCGACATTGGCAAGGTGAGAAAACAGCTGGACGGAATTAATGAGTTTCTCGCCGGCAGATTTTCCTCCCTTTACACCGAATACGACAACACTGCCATAACCTTTTTTGAGATAGCGCGAAGCAAGTGAATGAGCGGGGTCATCTTTTAAGCCCGGATAACGAACCCAGGAAACACGGGGATGTTTCTTGAGATATTCGGCAACAGCCAGCGCATTTTCACAATGTCGTTCCATTCTGAGAGAAAGGGTTTCCAGTCCCTGTAAAAAGAGCCAGGCATTATCCGGTGAAATACAGGCTCCCAGGTTTCTTAAGGGTACCAGCCTCATTCTGAGCGCAAAAGCGATAGGGTTAAGTTCTCCGAGATCGGTGGCAAAGCGCATAGAATGATAACTGGGGTCTGGTTCGGTATAGAGTCTGAATTTTTTCTGATTCCAGTTGAATTTTCCAGAATCAACAACCACTCCCCCGATACCGGTGCCATGTCCACCTATCCATTTTGTGAGGGAGTGAATAACAATATCGGCACCGTATTCGATAGGACGCAAAAGATAGGGAGTGGTGAATGTCGAATCCACCAGAAAGGGCAGTTGAGCGTCATGGGAAATTTCTGCCAGCCCGGAAAGATCGGCAAAATCACACTTGGGGTTACCAATGGTTTCGGTAAAAACAGCTTTTGTTTTTTCGTTTATCACTTCTTTCAGGGTATTCGGACGAGTGGGATCAAAAAAACGCACCTTAATATTGAACTGAGGCAGAATATCATGAAACATGGTAAAAGTGCCCCCGTATAACTGGTTGGAGGAAGCCACTTCGTCGCCGTGCTCACAGATATTTATAATACTGTTAAAAATAGCAGAAGTACCTGAGGCAAGGGCAAGTGAGGCTGCTCCTCCTTCAAGAGATGCCATGCGCTCTTCCAGTATAGCCTGGGTGGGATTCATGATGCGGGTATAAATGTTTCCCAGTTCTTTGATGGCAAAAAGGTTGGCGGCATGCTCGCTGTCTTTAAAGACATAAGATGATGTGCGGTAGATGGGTACCGCCCTTGAAAGAGTGGTTTCATCCGGCTCATGACCTGCATGGAGTGCCCGGGTGTTGAAACGATATTTCTTTTCGTTCATTGTGTTCCTCCCTTAAAAATAAAAATCTTTTGAGACGCAAAATATGGCGTCTCTACTCTGAGATAATTTGACGTGCCTTTCACAATATTTGTCATGGTCTTCCTGAAAGTTCACTCTGGCGGATTTGCGAGCTTATTTGACTTTGCGTTCTTGTCCCGATTCTGTGTATTTCCGGAGCCCTGTAAGTTCACTCTGGCGGATTTGTATCATTTCTTAACCTCTTATCTGTTATGTATTTCTTTGCGTCTTTGCGAGCTTTGCGTGATACTTTCTTATTCTGTAAGTCCGACTCTGGCGGATTCATGATTGCTAGAGCGCCGATGTCTGCGGCGGCTTGCATAACGCGCCTGGGTTTACATGCTGTCTTCCGTTTCCCGAATTCAGGCAACAGGAGATATTTTTTCATCGTCTTTATGCTTTTTCTTCCTCGAATAACCAGGTGCTCAGGTATCTTTCACCGGTATCAGGTAATACCACGACAATCTTTTTGCCCTTATTTTCAGGAGCGCCGGCTATCTTCAGTGCTGCCCACATGGCTGCTCCGGAGGAAATTCCTACAAAAATACCTTCTTCATGAGCCAGACGTCGTGCTACTTCGCCGGCATCTTCATCTGTCACTGTCATAATATCATCAATAATATCTGTATTTAATATCTCGGGTATAAAACCTGCTCCGATTCCCTGAATTTTATGAGGGCCGGGATTACCTCCGGAAAGAATCGGTGATTTTGCGGGTTCTACTCCGACAATCCGCACTGAAGGTCGCCTTTTTTTCAGTACTTCTCCAACCCCTGTAATGGTGCCGCCGGTTCCAATTCCTGCGACAAAAATATCAATTTCTCCCCCTGTATCCCGCCAGATTTCTTCAGCGGTTGTACGGCGGTGTATTTCAGGGTTGGCAGGATTTGAAAATTGGTCGGGTATACAGGAATCAGGTATTGATGACTGGATTTCTTTCGCCTTTTCAATGGCTCCGTTCATTCCTTTTGATCCTTCCGTAAGTTCTAACCTGGCACCCAGTGCCCTGAGCATCTTGCGACGTTCAATACTCATGGTTTCAGGCATGGTTAAAATAAGGGGATAGTCTTTATACGAGCAGGTAAAAGCCAGAGCCAGGCCGGTATTTCCGCTGGTTGGTTCAATAATTGTTGTGCCTGGTTTGATAATACCTTTTTCTTCAGCTGCTTCAATCATGGCAGCTCCAATCCGGCACTTTACGCTGAGTAAGGGATTGAAATATTCCAGCTTGGCAGATACGTGCACATCAGGAGGAGACATCTTTCCGGTCTGTACCAACGGGGTGTTTCCTATGGCTCCGATAATATTAGGTTTTAATCCCATAATATGTTACTCCATTCCATGTATTCTTATCAGAAATCATGAATTACCAGAAATTATATTAATATGATTTACAAAGTCAAGTATAAAGTCCTGGCGAAAAAATATATTATCAGTAAAGAGGAAAAAAGTATCGTCAGTCATGAGTAGTGGGGTGTTTCACTATCTCATGGCTCCCGGCGCTCAATTAAGACCGGGACCCGGATGGGGTCTTCATAATGAGTGGGAATGTCCACCTCAAAATATCCCTGGTTTTGACCGTAGTGCATGGTGGAGAGTTGAAAGGTGATTTCGATTTCTTCGCTCCGGTTAGGCAAAATCCATCCTCTTGTAGGTCTGAAAGTCATCCACGGCATATGGTTTCTGATATTATAATCGACATATTCATGGGATAGGTTTCGTAATGAAATAG
>PWGE01000103.1 GCA_003554345.1 Candidatus Sumerlaeota bacterium
ACTTTGCGGGCTTTGCGTGATACTTTCTTTTTCTGGATTTTTTTTTCAACATTGGTGGCGTTAGCACTCGTGCTGACATGAATAACTCCTCTGAAAATAGAACTCTACAAAATATAGTACCCGTTGCTAAAAAAACTTGCACTTCATGAGTGTACTTCTGGTTTCCCGGGAGCGCCGATCTCCGACTTACAGTCCGCCTATGGCGGTCTGAAAGTTCACTCTGGCGGTATCGGCATCTTATTCTTATTTTCATGCTTGGTGGCGGCAGCCTCCGCGCTGGCGTGAGGAACACCTCTGAAAATAACTTCTTGCAGTCAGTAGTCAGCTGATAAAACGCATTTTCCTGAAAAAAATCTGATTGATCTATCCGATCGGTTTTCATGTAATTCTGTCCATAATGTCCCTGTCAGTCCGTGTAAGTCTCTGTAGGTCCATAATTTTTTCTTCAGAAGAGCGTCAGTACTCGCACTGGCAGGAATAACTCTCCTGAAGCACCTTTTTCTCCTGTTGTGTAAAAATTTAATGCTGGGCTGTTGAAAACCCCATTATCGGTGGAAGATAACTTTTGTGCTCCTGGTAAACCCAGGTTTTCAGTTTGCCGCAGTTTTGGCCGCATGCCATATAGAGCCGATGAGAAGGGAACTATCGTTCGCAAAAGGTGTGCAGTGTCTTATTAACCCACTTTAAGGGAACCTGAGTATTAAAACATGGACCGTAAGGGGTGATGTTAGGTATGCCATAAACGGGCAAGGGCATTGCATCACGGATTCCTGAAAAGAGATCCCGTTCACAGGCTACTGCAATAATGAATTCCGGCTTATTCTCGGCTACTATTCGGCGGGCAATAGTACCCCCGGTGGCTATAAAGAGATCAAAATCGTAATCTTCAGCTATCTGGATAAGGTCTTTTAATTGACACATCCCACAGCGGCGGCAGTTTGTAATATGAAAGGTGACTTTATAAGGGCATTCAGCATATTGAAGACAGTGAGGAAGCAAAAGCAAAATATTTTTAAACTTCTTTTTGCCAGTTTGGAGGTATATTAAACGATTGTTCAGTTCAATGATATTTTCTTTTATTTTTTTTCGGGGATACAGGATGCCGAAGCCGGAAAAAATAATCATGATATAGTAAAGGATATATAAGGTAAAATATCGTAAGAGTTTAATGCACAGGATAGTGGGTCCCGAAACCTTTTTTTTATCCATAGTCTATTAGAGTTCTTTTTTATGAAAAATCCAGGTCCCAAGAAAGAGAAATACAAGGGTAAAAAATAAACCATATGCAACGATAGGTAGTATAAGATGAGTGGGAACTGGTTCCCAGTTATGAATGACTGCCCGGGATATATCAAATATATCGGTATGAGGAATAATAAGGTAAACTGATCGTATTAAGATATCTGATACGGGATGCAAATCAGGTACTTGCATAAGTTCAGAAAGGGTGTGTGGTATTTCATCAGAAATAAGGAAAAAAAGTATGGCTATTGTGAAGGTGGCAGCAGGTGTCATAAATACTGAAACAAAAAGGGTGAAGGCTATGATGAGAAAGATTCTTACTGTGAGTAAGATTAAATAATGAACAAAAATAATATCTAATGAAAGGCCTCGAAAGGAAAGGAAAAGCCAGTAAAATAAAGCTATAACGTATAAAAAGACTAACGTTATGATCACAGATCCCAGAAATTTGCCCAGCAAAAATTCCGCTTTTGATATCGGTTTTGCAAGAAGAGGATAAAGGGTACGGTTTTTAATTTCATTATTAACCTGACCGTAGATGGTCAGTACTCCAACCAGCAGTGAAAATATAGGCATAAAAAACAGAGGGATATCTTTTAAAATTTTAGCCTCTGTATCAAGATTAAAAACTGTCAGGTAGCCGGTAAGAAAAATGACCAGTACCATTACAAAAAACAGAACATAAAGATCCTTTTTCGCACTATATTCGAGCAGGACATTCCTCATTACGTAGCACACATTTTTCATTTACACATTCCTCTGTTCGTGAATTATTTGAAAAAATGCTTCTTCTACGCTTCCCTGTTTATCTCCCACATAGAGAACCCTGGCATGAGCAGCTTTAAGAATATCTATAAGGTCATAAAAACACTTGTGATAATAAAGATCCATTTCGATCAACTTTTCCGGTGTTTCATAAAGTTTTACTTTTTCTCTGAGTCCGGTCTCTCTGATCTTTTTCAGGAGAGCGGGAAAATCAGCTTTCACAATTATTTTCGTCACCTGTTTGTTTTTCAGCTTTAAATCTTCCAGAGAACCATCGAAAAGCAGTTCTCCCTCTGAAAGGATTGCCAGTCGATTACAAACTGTTTCCACTTCACCCAGTTCATGAGAACTGAAAAAAATAGTTTTATTTTGTTCAGCACATTTTTCAATGAGTTCCCGGATTTCCTTCCGTCCAATTGGATCTAAACCAGATGCGGGTTCATCCAGGATCAGAAGACGCGGATTGTTAAGAAGAGCCTGGGCAATGCCTATTCTCTGTTTCATTCCCTTGGAAAAGTTTTTAATTTTCTCATGGGTGTAATCGCGCATATTGACCGTTTCCAACAGAGAATGTATTTTCCGGTCCAGATTTTTGCCTCGAAAGTCAAAACAGGTACCATAAAACTTGAGAAGTTGATAAGGGGTTAAGAACCAGTAATATTCCGATGTTTCAGGTAGAAAACCTATTTGTTGACGTGCGCTACGGGTATAAGGGGGGTGAGAAAGGACCTTGATAGCCCCCTTTTGTGGAGAAAGAAATCCCAGCAGCATTTTAATAGTAGTGGTTTTTCCGGCCCCATTAGGGCCCAAAAACCCTACTACTTCACCTTCTTTCACCTTCATGGTTAAATCACTCACCACAGGCTTTGTACGACTGGAAAAAGACCTGGTTACATCTTTTAATTCAATAACTGGTCGCATGGTTTTACTCTTGATAGTATTGTTTTAAAACGTTGGTCAGTTCATCGAGGTCAAATGGTTTGTAGAGCACTGAATGTACTTTTAAAGTTTGCATGAGAAATTCTCTGGATGATGATTTCAGGCCTGTAATTACAATAGTAAGCCGGGGGGCATTTCTCATTTTAAGTTCTTCCAGTATGTGCCATCCACTAATTCCCGGAATACTTAAGTCTACAATATACACATTAAAATCCTCTTTTCCAGAAACTTTTTTCATGGCGAGGTAGCCATTTTGACAGATATCCACCTTTTTAACATAGGGTAACTGAAGGAGATGTTTTCTGGCATGGAGAGCGATATCTGATTCATCTTCGATCAAAAGAACCTTGAATTGAGTAAAAGAAAGGTTTTGAGAAATAGATTTTCTGATTTTTTCAGGCCGCTTATCTGAGAAAGACGGGAAACATATTTTTATAGTGGTACCCTTTCCTTTTTTACTTTGTAAGGTAATTGTTCCATCCATTTTAGTAATATAAAGGCGGACAAAAAAAAGTCCTAATCCTAATCCATGTTTATGGGAGTCTTCCTGAAAAAATGGTTCAAAAACCCGTTCCGTGTTTTCCGGAGAAATACCCGGACCGTTATCACGGAAAATACAATAAATATGAGAGTCTTTTTTCTGAACGGAAATATGAATATTTACCATGTCAGACCCATGCTGAACACTATTTTCGAGAATATTATTTATTATAGTGAAGAGTGCCTCAGAATCTCCTCTTATTTCTGCAGGAGAAGAGAAGCCTTTCATGTGAACATGTATTTTTTTCCCCGGATATTTTTCCTGAAGTTCCTGTTTAACTTTTTTCATCTGCGGGGGTAAACACTTGCTGAGATTGAGAAATTTTTTCTGCAGGAAAGGGTTGAGTCGGGCGATATTATCAAGAAGAAAAGTAAAGGAGCCAAGGTCTTTGCACAGAGTGGTCATCAGGGAAGTTTGTGTGGGAAGTTGAGATGAAGAATGTTTTGGGGTAGAAGAAAAAGGAGGCTTTTCCATCTTTTTGAGATTATCTTTGAGAAGCTCGGCTCTCATCAGGAAGTTATTAAGTCTGTGAGAAATTTTTTGACATGCTGTGGAAATTGATTGCTGCCGGGCGCTTCTGAGTATGGGAGGGCCCAGTTTTTCAATAAAGTGATAATACCGGAGTTTGTCGTTAAGTTGATGTTTAAGACGGAGAAACACCTTTATTTTTTCATAAAGGACATCCAGATCCAGGGGTTTGGCAATATAATCGTCTGCCCCCACCTTATAACCCTTCATGATGCCTTCCTGATCATTTAATGCCGAAATAATTATAACCGGTTTGTAATTGTGTCCGGAAGCGACCTTAATTTTTTCACAGATATCAAATCCGCTTATGTCGGGTAAATAGATATCAAGTAAAATCAGGTCGATATCTTTTTTACCGGACATCTTTATACCTGTGTACCCATCGAAAGCAGAAAGGACCTTTATATTTTTGTTTTCAAGATAAACTGTCAGCAACTCCTGGATATCAGGGTTATCCTCAATGCAGAGTATGGTGGGTTGAAAGAAAGGTAATGTCTGGTTGGGATAAATGGAAGTGGTGGGGATATAGGTAGAGGTTTTGTTACGTCCGGAATACTTGGCAATATAAAGAGCTTTGTCGGCCTGGTCTATGAAAGATTGTTCACTCATATCCAGTTTTAATGAAGACATCCCCAGGCTTATTGTGAGGCGTATTTCATTAAAAAACGAACCAAAGGAGTGAGTTTCTACCTGCTTTCGGATTTTCTCAGCAACTTGCCTGGCACCTTTCAAGTCTGTATCGGGGAGTAGTATGATGAACTCATCGCCTCCATACCGGGCAATGTAGTCTGTGTCACGAAGCAATTGAGATGTAAAAGCAGCAACCTGACACAGCACGGTATCTCCGGTATGGTGTCCAAATAAATCATTTACAAGTTTAAAATAATCAATATCAAAAAGGATTAAGGACATATCGGAATTGATGCGTCTACAGCGCTTCATCTCTTTTTTAAGGATTTCCATTATATAACGCCGGTTTCCGATGCCCGTGAGTTCATCCGTTTGAGCCATTCTTTTTGCTTTGTGGTATTGGGTACTATAAGAAGGTTGCAGCTGTTCTTTGGCGCTTAAAAATTCTATTTTATGAAGAAATTCCTTTTCTCTTACAGGAAAAGAAACAATGTCATCACACATGGAACTGAGCTCGTTCCAGAGATCGTCGGAGATTTTTTCTTCTGGAATAATGGCAACCACTCGATTATTACAGTTAAGGGCTTTTACCAGTGATATAAATTCACGGCCCTCTTCCATTCCGGTAAGAGATGTGGAGATAAGATAGATGGCAGGATTTTCAGGGAGAGGAGAAGTGCTTAAATCAATATTTTCAACCTGAAAATTGTTTTTTTTCAGCACTTCTATATAATTATTGAACTCCTGCTCTAAAAGTGCTATAATTTTGGTTTGATATTTCATCACATTGTAAAATTATAGACAATTTTTTATTAAAAAGCAAAGAAGTTACTCATGAAAAGAAAAGAAATTACTGGTCCCACCTTTAAGGAAATGTTAAACCCTGCTTCTCAGCCGGAACATTTGCGAAAAAAAGCTTTGAAAGCTCAAGAAGATGATCCTCTTGACCCGGTGAACCTATTCAATATAACTTTTAAAGACCCTTCCGATCGTATAAGATACTTTGTTGTTCCAAAAGAGCTTACAGGTGTTAAGGCGAATATAGTCTTTTTGACTGCCAGAGATTTTCCCACCGGTAGTCATAAGGTAGGGCCAACATATACGATATTAATGGAAAAAATTATTGATAAAGAGGTTGACCCCACCCAACATTCACTGGTGTGGCCTTCTACTGGTAATTATGGTATAGGTGGAGCATGGGTGGGAACGCGACTGGGTTATGATTCTGTGGTGATTTTACCGGAAGAGATGAGTGTTGAACGCTTTAAGCAAATTGAACAATATGGGGGACGAATCATAAAAACCAGTGGGGGTGAGAGCAACGTAAAAGAGATTTATGATAAATGTCACGAGCTGGTGGAACAGCAGCCAGAAAAAATACGAATTCTTAACCAGTTTAGCGAATGGGGCAATTATCATTTTCATTATTATGTGACGGGAAATACATCTCTGGAGTTAATACGGGAGTTGAAGGAAAGAGGCATTGGCAATGGTTCATGTAGTGCTGTTGTTTCTGCTATGGGATCTGGAGGCACGATTGCTTTTGGGGATCGTATTAAACAGGTTTATCCCTCAAATCTGATAGTAGGTGTGGAACCCGTTCAGTGTCCTACTATTACCATGAATGGGTATGGAAGTCATGATATTCAGGGAATCGGGGACAAGCATGTTACCTGGATACATAATGTTATGAATATGGACTGCATGATATGTGTTGATGACATGGAATCAAAAAAGGGGCTCCAGTTGGTGACTGATGAGAAGGGGAAATCTTTTTTGCGGGAAAACACCATGATTCCGGAAGAGACTAT
>PWGE01000177.1 GCA_003554345.1 Candidatus Sumerlaeota bacterium
CGGAAACTACAATGACGGAGAATGTGTTTTCGTCTCCGGAAGGGGAAGAAGGGTGCGCCTCAGTCAGAATAGCCCGGAAGACGTCGATGACTTTGAAGAAATTCGCGATTATGACCTTATCGAATTCCCCAGTGGTTATACCATGGGCGTCGTGCTGGCTCAGGATGGCAGCATGCTCTACGCCTATGGAGGAGACGGAATTCGCGCTTACAGCGGTGATATCGAAACGGGATACTCCTTTGATAGTGAAGCAACAGATGCTCTCCCGGGGTTTGGCTTTGAAAATTTTATTGGCGGTAATTACGATGCTGGAATAATCGCATTAGGAAAGACCGGCAGTGATGTTCTTGAAGATCCGGACTACGGATATATCTATACCCGTGTGGTTTTCCGAAATATTCATGACGGTTCACCAATCGGTACAGGAAATGCTACCGAGGGTGCCTGGGGATCACTTGATGAGGGTGAATACTGGGAAGCCGGCGATGAAGATAATCCCTTCCCCGGAATGTACGTGGAAACACACTGGCCTGCCCATAACTCAGATGCCGGTGGTATCGCTTTGATTCCGGAAAAACAGCGCGCCTATCTGGCTGTTCCCGGCGGAATCGTTCAGTTTCGTTCTCCCACGGATATCCCTTACGAACCCAAGCCCCCCTTTGAAAAACGATGGGCGGTTATGGCAGATGAGAATGTCTGGTTTGCAGATGACAATGGTACCCATAGCGCTGCTATGAACCCGGTAACCGGCAACGTACTGGTCGCTGCCTGGGAAGATGAACCCGGATTGAAGGTGCTTGCCCATGAAGACGGCCAGTTGAAGGGTGAACTCAATACCGATGGTAGGGTTCCCCGCACTGTAGAAGCACTGCCTTCAGGGAAGATTATTGCAGCTGTTAACGGTGCTACAGAAATCATGGTCTGGGATGAAGAAGAAATTGACGGCGCCGCACCGGAGGTAGTCGATCATACAGCAACAATCTCAAGCGGACGCACTATTGCTTCTGTAGAAAATGACGCCGGTGAAATCATTGTATTGACCGGAGATGCACGTGCCGGAGATTTCCTGAAATATACCTTTGACGGAAGCACCTGGAGCGCCACAGAGGTGGTAACCAATGCTTATGGTAATGCTTCTTCTATTGCTGTCCTGGAAGATGGATCCATTATCGCCAAGTGGGCCTGGGAATATGCTGAAGGCACAGAAGCCGGCGATGATGGAGCTTCTTTTGCTTACCTGAATCCAGATGGAACAGTAGATGAAGAAGTGACAGGTTTCTTTGAATATGCCGATGGTTTGGCTTCCCTGGATAATCTGCTTATGAGTAATGTCGTGATCGATGACGAAGAAAACAGGTATATAGCCGTGGCCAACTATACTCCTGATTTTTCAGAAGCTATTGGATGGGTTGATTTTCCCCTGAACGTCCACGACTATGTGGGTATATGGAATCTGGATACTGGAGAAGAAATAGCATCCATCGTGGTTCCGGAGCTCTTTGTCAATGATGCCATTCAGGCTGACGGTACAGTAACTCTTGCTCTTTCAACTGCTGGCACTGTTCATGTAGATCCAGGTCGGAGATTTTTTGTGACCACAGCAATACAGAATAATAATATTGGACTCTTCACCTCTCATCCCGAACAACTTACTGTGGAAGATTGGATGTTGTTTGAATATTAATATTGTTTAAGCAACTAAAATAGAAATAGAACAGGAAGACCGCCGGTTTCCATAACGAAGCCGGCGGTTTTTTTGGAAGAACAAATGAGTTGATGAATTATTTGCAGCTTTCATGTAATAACCCCTGGGTAATTAGAGAAAATCCTGAAAAACATCCAAATACTTTCTGTTTGCAATGTAAGAAAAAACGTTTACTCGACAAGCTGTTTTGATAAAAAGATATTCACCTCTCTTAAAACAAGTTTTACAAAGAGATCAAAGTCTCCTGAATAACTCTCCAATTATTGTTTCCCCATTGACAGATTGGGAAAAAAGAGCTTTTTCAACGAAAAAAACAGAGTCAGGCAGCTCTTATTTATCCTGCAGAGAACCGATTACCAAAGGAAAGAAAAATTCCCGGCAAATAAAACAAGCCGGGGAGCCATGTACTGATTTTCCCCGGCTTGTTTATTCTCTCTTACTTATAAAGCTGCCAGTGATCAGTAGACGTCACTTCTTCTGCTGGTTCCAGAAGATCAAAGCGAACAGCATCGGCAATAATTACTCCCTCTCCTTTATCAGTAACCGTTACGCGCGCCTCTTCTCCTTCTTCAAAAACATATTCTCCCAGCGAGACCCATGTAGCATCCAGATCCATATCGGTCTGGTCTACAAACACTTCATCTTCGCCTTCAGCATGCTCAACGATATACTGGACATTATCATTTCTATTTTCACCTGCTACCCAGTGAGCTTGTACATCATAAACGCCACTTTCGGGAATGCTTATATACCAGCTGAAGGTCTCGGAGCCGTCACCACCGCCCCAATGTCGGTGGTAGCTCCCTTCCCAGGGAGAACCATATATTTCATCTGGAAGTTCCCAATTACCAACAATATCTGTATAACCGGTTTCCTCGTTATCAATGATTAAATCCTCCAGGGGATCTCCTACATGAACAAATTTCACACCATCTGCCGAAATTTTTTCATCTGTTTGCGCCGTGTTCACCAATTGTACGGAACCTTCCGTTCCTTCAGCAAAGGTAAAATTACCCAGGCGATGCCACTCACCACCACCTGTTTGCTGATCCACCTCTCTTTCCGTCTCTCCTTCATCATGAGAAACAACAAACTGGGCTTCCGAAGTGAAATCCTCGCCATCCAGATAGTGGACATATACTTCATAGGCTCCTTCCCGGGGAAGGTCAGGAGTCCAGGTAACCGTCATAGAATCATCTCCACCGTCTGCTACAAGACTATCGTGGTAATATGAATCCTCTTCTTCTATTACATCCCATGCACCACTCACCTGGCATTCATCATCTGTATGATCAATTCGATATTCCGGGACTACCACCCAGGAGCTTATTACTCTTCTTGGAGTGTCCTCCGAAATGGAGTTCACAACACCTTCTCTTCTCACCCAGGCAGTGGTTGAACCGCCTCCATCCAGGCTGATTGACTCTTCAACGCCAAGATCTGCCATAAGCTGTCCCAGCTCTTCATAAGTCATCCCCTCACTAAAACCCGGTTGTCGTCCATCAACCGTTACAAGATAGACGGTATAGGGTTCACGGGTAAAACCAATAGCTGTCCTGGGATGGCGATCTCCATGATGACCATCACCGGTACCTTCGTTATCCTGAACCACTAAATCTCCATCTTCAGTAACAAAATGTCCTCTCCCACCGATAGCATCTACAATTTCATCCCAGTACTCTGGATCTTCAGGCTCATAATCATCATTAATGACCTGTAATTTCGTACGCACGGCAATTTCCTGCCGATGATCGGAAAAACCCACTACCGACCGATTGTTCTCGGGTAACATATCTTCTCCAGAACCGCCGATAAATTCATCATCTATACGAGTGTAACTGTTCGTCATTTCGCCACCCCAACCATAGCCGGCGTTAACAGCCGCCACGCCGTCTACACGGGTAGCCATGGTACTGGTGGTTTCACCGGGTTCACCCTCTACATTACCACCCGATTTAAAAACAGGACGCAGATGAACTGCTGAATCATCCATATCCACACGAATAATAACAATATTCTGATCGGGATCAGGATTCGTTGCCGTTTGCCATGTCACTCCTGAATAGATCTCCTCTTCTTCACCATACTCCATGTCCGGATAGTATTGTGCCGACACTCCCACCATCAGCAAACATACCACCAGGATTGGAAAATAACGAAAAAACCAAACTTTCTCTTTCATATGTACCTCCCTATTCCAGATTTTTATTGAACCTATAATGAATAATACTTAATTTCAAATTAATTGCAAATCTCTTAACTAATAGAAAAGCATTGTGTTAAAAATGAATAAATACAGATAAAAGAGAGGTGAATTCAAAATTCAAGCAGGTTCATTATCAAGAGATGGTTGTAGCAATTCAAGGTAAAAAATATATATGGACAGATTATAAATAAATGAGACTTGCACCCTGGAATAAAGCAGCCAGTAATATTTTTCACATTTAAGGGCTTTCCTGCAGTTTATGAAAAACTTATAATAAAAGCCACTTCTCCCTTAAGGATAGAATTATTTGTGCAAGAACATAACCTTTCACTCCCTGAAGAAAGATCCTTCAAAAAAACTCTTGATAATACCAGTTTATTGGCAAATAAAGCTTATTACCGCTGTTTGACATCGAAAAATGCAGTGATAAAATATTAACGAATATTTTCAAAAATCGATTATGGAGGAAAAAAAATGACAGTAAAAGTAGGAATTAATGGTTTTGGAAGAATCGGTCGACTTGCTTTAAGAGCTGCCCTGGAATCATCAGATGTCGAGGTCCTGGCAATTAATGACATTGCCAAGGTCGATCTGTTAGCGCATCTTTTTAAGTATGATTCTGTTCACGGGACGTATTGCGGTGATGTTGCCGTCGAAGGAGACAACCTTGTTATCGACGGGAAAAAAGTCCGGGTCACCGCTGAAAAAGATCCTGCTCAGCTTCCCTGGAAAGAACTGGGTGTAGAATATGTTATTGAATCTACCGGTAAATTTCGTAAAGGACCGGATGCTAAGAAACATATTGAAGCAGGAGCCAGTAAAGTTGTCATCTCAGCTCCAGGTAAAGAAATTTGCGGTACTTTTGTCATGGGCGTCAATGAGGACACCTATGATCCCGGCAAGCATACGATTGTATCGAATGCTTCCTGTACAACCAACTGTCTGGCACCAGTGGCAAAAGTATTACTCGAAAAGTTCGGATTAGTACGTGGCTTGATGACCACCATTCATGCTTATACAAACGACCAGAACACCCTTGATGCTCCGCATAAAGACTATCGAAGAGCCAGAGCCGCTGCTCTTTCTATGATACCCACCACTACCGGTGCTGCCGCAGCAGTCGGACTCGTTCTTCCGGAACTGAAAGGTAAATTGAACGGTATGGCTATGCGAGTTCCCACACCTAATGTTTCTGTAGTTGACCTGGTAGCAGAATTAGAACAGGATGCCTCCGAAGATGATATTAACAATGCCATGAAAACAGCATCAGAGGGAGACCTGAAAGGCATTTTAGACTATTGTGACGAACCCCTGGTGACAACTGACTTTAACCATACCTCGGCTTCCGCTATTTTCGACAGTCTATGCACAACGATCATTGACAAAAAACTTGTCAAGGTGATCGCCTATTATGACAACGAATGGGCATATTCCAAGCGTTTGATTGACCTGATCGAATATATGGCAAAAAAATAATGACCCGTAGCAGGTACTGAAAATACGCATATTCAAAAGGCACAAAGGAGCTTTTCCTTTGTGCCTTTTTTTTATGGTAAAAGGTTATATGATGAATAAAATATTGCGATATCACCAATGGTTGCTATTCGTTTTAATCAGTGTGGGGATAATTATGGCACATACAATGTTTGCCATGCCTGTAGAACTTCAATTTGATCCGGCTGTAGAAGGTGGCACCCCCCATCTCACAATAAAACCCATTGAAGAAGAACCTGTCCTTTACCTCGAGTCCTATTATCTTGATAACCAGGATGATACCCAAACTCTTGAAGAGAGGGTTATGGTGATATCCGACGTCCAGCAATATGCTCTGCCGGTACGAGAAGAAAACGAGATTATTGGCATACGTGTCGAACATATTACTGACTCAGGGAGGGAATTACTTCGAGAGTGGCGTGCACTCTATCTACAGGGTAAAAAAGTAACTGATTACAAGGGTTCTGCTAAACTGAAAAAACCGTCTGATTTTGAAGCATACTGGAATAAAACTCTGAGCGAAATATCAGATATTCCCATGGAACCGGAAATAACGCCCGTACCTGAAAAAGACCCGCAGACCGGCAGACTTTACCGTGTACGTTTAAAATCATACGGAAATGTACCCATTATAGCCTGGTATTACGTTCCCAAAGAACTGGACATCCTTTCTGAGCAAATGCCGGAAAGAAAGTTTCCAGCCATCCAGATTATGCCCGGCTGGGGCGCAGAACAGCCCCCTATGGACCGCACAGGAGAAGGATTTATCACCTTTTCACTGAATCCCCGCAGTCATGGACCCAGTAAAGAATTTTTCGAAACGCCTGTTCCCCATCACCTCTGGAACATTGAAAACCCGGGGAAATACTACTACCGTAAGGCATATATGGACTGTATACGAGGAATAGATTTTCTGGAATCCCGTCCCGAAGTGGACTCCCATAACATAGGAGTAGAAGGAGGTAGCCAGGGAGGAGCATTCGCCCTTGCTACGGC
>PWGE01000129.1 GCA_003554345.1 Candidatus Sumerlaeota bacterium
ATCATGAAAATAGCACTCTTTTCTTGTAGTCTTAATCTGAAATCTTATCCTCTTCATCCTGTTCATCGATGCAAATTTTTCTGGGTTCTTATTCTTTCTGGACTTATCTTGACTTCATCCCCGTATCATTGATGTAAAACATCTTTTCAGGGTTTTATTTTCAGAGGAGAATAAACCTTGAAAAACACGAAAGAACACGAATAAAAGATACTATTCTGTTTTCCGGTGCTGATTTTCTGTCTTTCTGAAAGTTCACTCTAGCGACTTTGCAATCTTTGTTATCTTTCGCGGTCTTTGCTTTCTCTGCAATATCCTTTAATTTCTTTTCTTACAAAATATTCCTAAAAGTCCGCCTGTGGTGGGTTTGCGGGCTTGGCGAGCGTGCGTGATACATTCTTATTCCGGGGTTTGTTTGTCTTTATTCCCTGTCCTGACTATCCTGTAGATTGATGTAAAACCTCTTTTCCAGGGTTTTATTTTCAGAGGAGTGAAGGGATAAGGTGGAAATAGTTTACAGTGCTCTCTACATACCGGGGGTATTCCACAAAATTCACGAAAGAACCATAGTTGTCAGTCCAAAAGGAAACAACATTTTTACTGTGCCACTGTATTTTCCAGTGCCTTCTCATAAAGAGATCGCATTTCTGCAAGGTGGAGAATATCATCTTCCCAGCAGATTGCCGGTTTTTCTGTCACTTTTCCCAGGTACACCACCGGAACCTGAGCTTGATCAGCCTGTTCCAGAAAATCCTTTTCTTTATCCCTGCCGACACTTACCAGGAAAGAGCTCTGGATTTCCGAAAAAAGAAATGCCGTTCGATTTTTAACAGAACAATCCGGCTGCAGAAGGGCACCCCATTCTTTCCCACTCCATAACAGCGACTCCAGGAGAGCTATCATAATGCCCCCTTCAGAAACATCATGAACACTTGAAAAAAGCTCTTTTCTGATGGCTCGCAGAATAAACTGCTGTGTTTTTCTTTCTTCCTGCAGATCAATCTCGGGACAGGGCCCTCTTTCTTCTCCGTTCAGTATTTTCAGGTATTGTGAGCCTCCCAGATTTTCTGAGGGTTTTCCGACCAGATAAATACCATCATTTTCTTTTTTAAAGAAAGCCGTCATATAGCGGGCCACATTTTCCAGTAAACCAACCATTCCTATAACGGGAGTAGGATATATGGCTTCTACTTTTCCCTCTGCACTCCTGGTTTCATTATAGAGGCTGACATTACCCCCGGTGACCGGAGTTTCAAGAATTTGACAGGCCTGGCGCATTCCTTTTATCACTTCCTGAAATTGCCAGTATATTTCAGGATTTTCGGGGTTACCGAAGTTCAAGCAATTCGTTACTGCCAGGGGCTGAGCTCCTGCAGCCACACAATTCCGAGCAGCCTGAGCCACCACAATCTTTCCCCCTTTTTCCGGGTCGAGATAACAATAATAGCCATTGGTATCAGTGGTCACCGACACCGCTTTATCAGAATCCTTCAAACGAAGGAGCGCGGCATCCTGTCCCGGGCGAACAACAGTATTCGTCTGAACCATATAATCATACTGTTCATAAATCCAGCGTTTCGAGGCAAAATGAGGATGAGCTACAAGGCGTTGAAGAGCGTCCTGCCAGCTCTCAAGAGAAACACCTTCATTATAAGTGGGCATCGTCTGTACATAAGCGGGTTTTTCAGCAGACACCTCACAGACCGGAGCCCCTTCTGCCACATCATGGACCGGAATACAGGCTACTTCCTGCGATTTATGGTTCACTCTGAACAACTTATCGTCAGTCAGGTAACCTATTTTACAGGGTTCAAGTTCCCATTTTTTGAGTATTCGATGCAACACATCTTCTTTACCTGCCTGGCAAACCGCCAGCATCCGTTCCTGAGACTCTGAAAGCATTATTTCGTAGGAGGTCATATTTTTAGCGCGTTGCGGCACTTTATCCAGGTCGATAGTAATACCCAACCCGCCTTTTTCTGCCATTTCCGAAGCCGAGCATGTTAATCCTGCCGCCCCCATATCCTGAATAGAAACCAGACAACCGGAGGCAATCAGTTCCAGAGAGGCTTCCATGATGAGCTTTTCTGTAAAAGGATCTCCCACCTGCACGGAGGGACGTTTTTCTTCCTTATCCTCACCCAATTCTTCCGAGGCAAAGGTCGCCCCGTGAATGCCATCACGACCGGTGGGATTACCGAAATAGTAGACAGGGTTTCCCGGTCCGGAAGCCCTGGCACTAATGATTTCCTCATGTCGGGCAAAACCCACACACATGGCATTTACCAGAGGATTCCCCTTATACTTGTTCATCGTTTGTAATTCACCACCTACGGTAGGCACACCAACGCAATTCCCGTAATGAGAAATTCCATTCACCACCCCTTTCAGGAGATAACGGGTTCGGGGATTATCAAGTTCACCAAAACTCAGTGAATCTAGAAGAGCGATGGGTCGAGCGCCCATGGTGAATATATCTCGCAGGATACCTCCCACGCCGGTAGCGGCTCCTTCAAATGGTTCGACCGCAGAAGGGTGGTTATGAGACTCGATCTTAAAAACCAGAGCCAACCCTTCTCCAATATCAACTGCACCGGCATTTTCACCAGGACCCTGCAGCACTCTTTCGCCTTCTACCGGCAGGGTGGCAAGCAGAGGGCGGGAGTGTTTATAACTGCAATGTTCACTCCACATAACAGAAAAAATGCCCAGTTCTGTTAAGGTTGGAGTGCGGTTTAGAATGCTTTTAATGGCGGCATATTCATTTTTTGTCAGCCCATGTTCAAGGGCAACCTCTTCTGTTACCTGCATTTTCGCTCCTTTTTTTCAAAGCATGAAATTAGGTATAATGGTAATTAAATCAGTTTATTTTTTTCTTCACATTCCATGAGAACCGGCAGTGTTATCTGTATTTTTTTAACAGGTATGCTAAGAAAATTCCTTTTTATCATTTCAGGGATTGGTACAGAGACTTGAATAGAGCGAGCCCATCACAGCTATGAAGATAGGTATCAACAGCCCGTTCCGGATGAGGCATCATACCAAGGACATTACCCTGCTCATTGCATATGCCTGCAATATTATTCACTGAACCATTTGGATTAGCCTTTTCGGTCACATTCCCATCCTTATCCGAATAACGAAACAATACCTGTCCTTCTTCCTCAATTTTTTTCAGGGTTGCAGTATCAGCGTAATAATTTCCTTCATAATGAGCAATGGGAATATCCAGGGCAGCTCCTTTAGAAATAGCAGAGGTATAGATGGAATCATGGTGCTCTGCTTTTATAAAAACGTTACGACAGATAAAACGAAGGGTGGTATTCTTCAAAAAAGCACCCGGCAAAAGACCGGATTCGAGCAGTATCTGAAACCCATTACAGATGCCCAATACCGGACCGCCCTTTTGCGCAAAACGTATCACTTCTTTCATAAGAGGAGAGAATCTTGCCAGAGCCCCGGTACGCAGGTAATCCCCATACGAAAAACCACCCGGTAAAACCACCAGATCCGTTTTTTCAAGGGAGGAATCCCGATGCCATTGTAAAGCAACATCAAAACCCGCTTTTTCACGCAATGCCCATAAGCAGTCCTGGTCGCAATTGGAACCGGGAAAAGTAATAATGACAGCTTTCATATCTTTTCTTCAGTTAAAATTCGATATTCTTCAATGACAGGATTGGAAAGAACATCCCTGCAAACAGCTTCAATCTCTTCCTGGTTCATGTCCTCGGGCACTTCCAGCTCAAAGTATTTCCCACAACGAACAGACTGGATACTGGTATGACCGGTACTGTGCAGAGAATGAGTAATAACAGTCCCTTCAGGATCAGAAACCTCTTCTTTAAGTGTGACAATTACCGGTATTTTTTTCATTTCATGCCCATCCCAGATAAAATTGAAGACGCTTCATTTCACCATATTTTGATAAAAAATCAAAAAGAGGAGCAAAGGATAAGGGGGTTCTTTTGTCAGCACGAGTGCTTACGCCATCAGGCACGAAAATAAGATGCCGATACCGCCATAGGCAGACTGTAAGTTGGGAATCGGCGCTCCCGGCAAAGCGGCAATACAATAGTGAAGTGCAAAGTTTTTCAACCAATGTGCATTCTATTTTGAAGAGTCTATTTTCAGAGGAGAATAAACCACGAAAAACACGAAAGAACACGAAAAAAAGATACTATTCTGTTTCCAGGATCTGATAACATTATCTTTTCTCTGGCATCCTCTTTCACCCTGTCAATCCTTGTTAAATCTCTTTTTCCGGATCTGATGAGATTATTTTTTTCTGATATCCTGTGCATCGATGCAAATTTTCTGGATTTATCTTGATTTCATTCCCGTATCATCGATGTAAACATCTTTTCCAGGGTGCTATTTTCAGAGGAGTTCTCATGCTGATGTAAATATTCGCACCACGAGGGGGAACAAGAAATTTGTTCTATCGACAGCAAGACTGGCACCGTTCACGTCAGGGTTGAAAGCTGATATATTCTGACTGCAAATTCCCTTTGAGAATAGCACGAAATGTTTGAGGAACAGAATGAGCAGCGGTTGCAAACCATCCCCGGGCAGGATTCCAGCGAAAATAACATGGAATAGCAGCCCGTTTTATATTCCAGCAGGACTCAGGGAGCACTATTTTTTCGCCGAGAGACGCCCCACCTTCATAAATTTGCCGATAGAGGAACCCACTATGATGATAAAGTACTGAAGGCACATTTAATTCTTCAGCAGCCTTTTGAACCCCCAGGGCACAAGCCCTATGGTCATTAGGGTCCGTTCTGTTTTCATAGGGTGCCATAGTACAGATAATATCCGGAGAAAATCGACGAATATAATATTCTGCCACACGGGCATAACGATGACTCATTTCTTCTTCTGAAAGAGGCCTGCCATTTATAGCAATTTGACCATCCTTAATATGAAGCGGAGAATCAGGATCCCAGAACGCCATTTGTATGCTGTCACGTGGAATACCAAGGGCATTGGTGACGTGAAGGAATTCAAAATCTCGCTGTTTTCCCCAGGTAGGACAACCAAAACCAGGCTCCCTCTCTGAATCAGAATGTTCAAAAAAAGGTATTTCATTTGGTGGCGAATGCCACCATGTTCCATCTTCCTCTTCGACCAAACCCTCGTCGTGTGCCTGCAGCTCTTCAGCATTAAAAAACTCAGCAAATTCACTCAACCTGGTACACTTCCAGATACCACGAACACTGAGGAAACCGGCATCTGCCGCTCCATCGGTCACCAGTACCAGATGAAGTGACTTCGCTTCCTGCGCTGCATATGCCAGGGTTCCTCCCATTCCTATCAATTCATCATCCTGATGAGGTACAATCGCCATTACATGTCGATCTTTTATACCGAGATCTTCAATTTTCATATTCTTCCCTTTCACTCACAAATTAGAGATCGAGTTTCTCTTCAACATCTTTAAAATCAGGTGCCTGCGAATATATTTTTTCCCATTCTTTGCGGGCACGCCCCATGTGTCCCATGGCCTCGTATACAAGGCTTCGTTCATACCGCAAAGCTAATTCCAGCCTATCGGTAAGGATCGACTTTTTTCTTATCACAGAACTGAGTTCATCCCTGGCAGCGGTATGGAGCCCTAATTTCCTTAAAGCACGGGCTTTATACATTAATACGGCCGCATGATGCTCACTTTGTCGTTCCCCCTCCCTGGTAAGTTCTACAATCTTCTTGCACATCTCTTCATCAACTTTTATGGTAGCAAAAATCCCGTATATACATGCCAGCAATATATCAACCTGCTGTGGTTGTGAAGCCAGCACGTTCTTAAAATAGCGGGCAGCCTTTTCTCTATCACCGGCCATGAGGTGTCCATAACCTGTAACCACTTTTATACGATCAAGGTCAAGAGTAACAGCAAACTTTAATCCATGACAGATGGTAAGCTGTGAATAACTGCGAATTCCATATTTCCGCAGAAGCTTACCAAGGCCGGCGTGCTTTTTTAAAACCCTGGTGAAATACCTGATTGCTGGTTCGTACTCCTTCTCCTGAAAAAGGTACAATGCCGCACAGAAATAACTATCCGGAATAGAAGCAGCTTTATGAAAATTTGCCAGAGCTTCCGCTTTTTGTCCTTTGCTCATGGCGTTTACTCCTTCCACAAACGCCACTTCTTCCTCCGGCATAAAAAGTTTCTCAAAAAACCCCAGTTTGATTGGCAGAGAACGTTGAGGTTTAGCCGCCTGTTGCGCTTTTTGACGGCTTTGTTGTTTTTTCTTACCCTTTTTGGGGTAAGAGATATAAGAAACTCCTGTTCCTGGTATTCCCACTGTTTTCCGGGTTCCTCTTTTACTCACA
>PWGE01000202.1 GCA_003554345.1 Candidatus Sumerlaeota bacterium
CCTGCTCATGATCAGTAGGGATCAGAATGGCAAAGCCCTTGTTTTTCTTAATAAAGACCGGCAGCATTATAAAAGATTTTATCATCCGCATCTTCATACCCTTATGCAATCCGAACAGATTGAGGATATTTCTCTTGAAGATGTCATGGAGGGAGATAAACCCGACGAGATTGAATACTGGCTAAAGCCCGGTCAGATAAAAATCTTTTACAGCACACCAAATGAAGGTAAAAGAGGAGGGCAGAAGTAATATGTTTATTACCTTACTGAAAGCCAAGATTCATGCTGCTACTGTTACCGATGCCAACCTGGAATATGAAGGGAGCATCGAAATTGACAATACCCTTCTTACGGCAAGCGGGATACGTCCTTTTGAAAAAGTGGATGTATATAATATTACCAACGGAAAGCGGTTCAGTACGTATGTAATAAAAGGCAAAGAAAACAGTGGGGTTATTGGGTTGAATGGAGCAGCTGCCCGACTTGCCTATCCCGGAGATTCGATTATCATTATTGCCTATGGACTATATGAGGCGGACGAAGCAGAAAAACATCAACCCACCATTATTCTGGTCGATGAAAACAATGTCCGGAAAAAGCGCCTGCCTTGATAAATCAGTTTGATTTCATATAATGCTTCTTTAATAAATTGTTATAAAACCTCAAAAGGGGGAGATATAGAATGAAAAGGACGTATCAACCACATAACAAGCCTCGCAAAAGAAAACATGGTTTTCGTGCGCGTAAGAGCACTAAAGGTGGTCGGCGCGTCTTAAATGCCCGACGTAAAAAAGGCAGAAAAAGAGTCTCCGTATAAACATAAATGGATAAGGATTCCTCCTTTCACAAAAGCGAAAGGCTCAGGAAAAACCGTGACATACTTGCTGTTCTGAAAAAAGGGACAAAGAAACCCACCCCTTACTTCTTACTTTATATTAGACCCTCTCCTTGTTCATGGAGCCGAATAGGGATATCTGTCTCCAGAAAAACCGGGAACGCTGTTATCAGGAATCGCATAAAGCGATATTTACGGGAGTATTTCCGGAGGCATAAAGCATTTTTATCTTTTCCGGTTGATATTTTTGTGGTTGCCCTTCCTGCCAGTGCTTCCATGGATTATAATGATGGTCTGAACAAATATATTGCCGCTTTACAGCAATATTTTAAGAGTTCCTCGTGAAAGCTTCACACTGGGGGTTTTATTTTCATATTCCCTTTTGCCTGCAAAAGTGCTCTTATTGTGATTTTTATTCGTTTGAGGCTTTTCCCGAACAAATTCAAAGCTATGGTTCCTACCTGGCAAAAGAAGTCTTACTTTTAAAGGAAGAAGGGGGAGTGGGAGAAGGTATAGTAGATAGCATTTACCTCGGTGGAGGCACCCCTTCTCTTCTGGAAAGCAGTGCTATTCAGGAACTATTGAAGGTGATAAGTGATAACTTTTCCGTGGCTCACAATGCAGAAATTACTATGGAAATCAATCCCGGCCTTCATACTTCACCTCTGGCAGAGTATTTAGAAGCCGGTGTAAACCGTCTGAGTATTGGAATACAGAGTACTATTGACCATCATCTGTGCATGCTTGGCAGGAATAGAGATAAGAAGGCGCTGCCGGTCTTTATGAAAAATCTGCCTGAGAATGGTGATTATTGCATCTCAATGGACTTTTTGTATGGAATTCCCTATCAGAGCCTGGAAGATTTACAAACAGACCTGGCTTTTATAGAACAACACTCACCTCATCATGTGTCTTATTATCAATTGACGTTTTACGAAGACACTGCTCTCTATGACAAGCAACGTAAGGGGGAAGTTTATATTCCTTCAGAAGAAGAACTTCTCAGCCAGGAGCGATTACTGTCTCATAAACTGGCGAAATCAGGTTATTGTCGGTATGAAGTTTCTAATTTTGCGAAAAATAGATGGGTGAGTCGTCACAATTTAAAATACTGGCAACTCCAACCATATTATGGTTTTGGAGAGGGTAGCAGTTCATTTTTTCATAACAGTTGTCATGAAAATTTTAGCGGTAGAAAATATTATGAGGTATTGGATAAGGGACAGTTACCTGTAAAAACTCACCATTGTTATACTCCTGAACAGATGATTCAGAACATGCTGATTATGGGGTTACGCTTAACAGAAGGGATATCCTGGCAGAAAATCCAGACCTCACTGGATGTTCTTTCCGAAAAAAAACATGTATATGAAAAAAAAATTTATGATCTGAGAAAAAGAAGAGTATTAGAGATATATAATGGCAGATTAAGAGTAAATCCAAAGTTTTATTGGGTGTTAGATAGTATTTTGCTTGAATTTATTTAAATTGTATACTATTATATTGTTACCAGCCTTTTTATTTTGGAGAATGGAGTTTTTAGAAAATGGAAGCTTTTATCAAAGAGCGTATTGAAAACTGGCTTGAAGGATCCTATGATGAATCTTCAAAGAAAGAGATCAGGGAGTTGCTGGAAGCTGGTGAAGAAAAAGAGTTGACGGATCGATTTTATAAGGATCTTGAATTTGGTACCGGCGGTTTGAGAGGGATAGTGGGAGCAGGTACCAATCGTATGAATACCTACAATGTCCGGTTAGTGACTCAGGGTCTGGCAAATCATCTCAGGGGGAGGGCTGACAGAAAAGGGAAACCCCTGGTTATAGTCACCTTTGATTGTCGTAAATATTCTGATGTTTTTGCTGCCGAAGCTGCCAGAGTTTTAGCAGCAAACCAGATACAATGTTATCTGACGGAAAGTCTTAGACCCACCCCCTTTCTTTCTTATTGTGTCCGGCAAATGGAAGCAGATGCGGGGATAGTCATCACTGCCAGTCACAATCCCCCTCAATATAACGGATATAAGGTGTACGGTGCTGATGGTGCGCAGGTTATTTCGCCGGAAGACAAACAGATTATTCAGAGGGTAAGAGACATAGCGGGGCAGGATGAGGTGAAGACCAAACCCTTTAATGAGGCCAAACAACAGGGTTTAATTAAATACATTCCCACGATTCTTGATGAAAATTATATAAGAGAGTGCGCTGAGACAGTACTTGCTCCAGAATTATTCAGTTCAGGCAATGTCGATTTAAAACTGGTATATACCCCACTTCATGGTACGGGCATTACGCTTGTTCCGGCACTTTTCCAGAAACTGAACATGAAAAATTATTTTATTGTCTCTGAGCAGGAAAAGCCAGATGGAGCCTTTCCCACGGTGCGTTCTCCTAACCCGGAGGAACCTGAAGCCTTAAGCATGGCTCTTGAACTGGGGCGAAAAGAAAAGGCAGAGCTCATTCTGGCCACAGACCCGGACGGGGACAGGGTGGGTATCGCCTTTCCGGATAAATCTGGAGATTTCATACTGCCTACCGGGAATCAGATAGCAGTTCTTGTTTGTTATTATAAACTGTCCAAATTAGCCGCGAAGGGAAAAGATCTTTCCCGGGGGTATATTACCAAGACAATTGTTACGACCCGTTTACTTGACAGAATTGCTGAATATTACGGTGTAAAATCCTTTAATGTGTTAACAGGTTTTAAATGGATTGCCCGGACAATGAGGGAAAATGAGGGTACTCTCAATTTTATTTTCGGAGGAGAAGAAAGTTACGGCTATCTGAATGGTGATTATTGCCGGGATAAAGATGCGGTGGGAATGTGTGGGGTACTGGCAGAGTTGGCCCTTTATCTGAGACAACAAAACCAGACCTTTGACGAATATCTGGACAGGATATACGAACGGTTTGGTTTTTTCCTGGAGGAACAGCAATCAATTAAACTGGAAGGTCAGCAAGGAGAGAAGGCTATCCAGAAATTGTTAGCAGAGATACGAAAAGCACCTCCTTCTTCTCTGGGGGGCAGCCAACTGGAGTCGGTAATGGATGTGAAACAGGGGGCTGTATTTGATGCCCATGGTGAAAAGGTTATAAAAAAATTAAACTTACCAACCTCGCCGGTGATTGGTCTGGACTACAAGGATGATACTCAGGTTATATTACGTCCTTCCGGGACTGAGCCAAAGATAAAATTTTACTTTGGAGTACGGAAAGATGTCCCTCCTCATCAGCTGCAACAAACAAAGATAGATGGGAGGGAAAAGATGAAAGAGATACAGAGTGAATTTATGGATATGATCAGGAAAATAATTAAGGAGCCTTGAAAATGCCGGAAAAACAAAACTATAACCAGAAGAATCTTGCGGAGATGCTCCTCGATGAAGGGTTGATCAGTGAGGCTCAATATGAGGCGGTATTAGAGAGCCATCGGGATTCCGGGAAAAGGTTATCTGATATATTGGTAGATAACAATTATATAACCGAAGGGGTCAAGGTAAATTTCTTAAAGAAACTACTGAAATTGAAGGTGGTTAAGCTGGCCGGGTTAAAAATACCGCAGGAGATTCTGCAAATCATTCCCCGGGAAATAGCTGAAAAGTACCGTACCGTTCCCTTAAAACTGGCAGATAACGTATTAACTGTTGCTATGGACGATCCCTCTGACCCTACAATTATTGACAATTTGAAGATGGTTACCAATTATGAAATCAAACCGGTGTTGGCTTCTACCAAGGATATCAAGTCGGCACTTTCGCAGTATGAGGGTGTCGAAAAAGCTGAAGAAGAAGTGGAGGAAATCTCCTCTTTTCCTCAAAGATTGGCTCATAACCTGGTGGCGATTGTCATCATGGCTATTCCTTTTCTTATTTATCTTTATCAAATTTTTATTGGCCTGGCAGATAATCCAGAAGCCCAACGAGTATGGCTCGAACCCACTAACCAGATAACCTTTTACCTGGTATGGGCTCTGTGGGTGTCCCTGGTATATGAGGTTGATACAATATTTTTTCGATAACCTGAAATTTTCCTTATAAATTATGAATAGTGAAAAAATATTCTCAGAAACAAACTCTCAATCAGCGCTTTCAACAGCGTCTACTCATAATATTCCTCCTGGTTTGCCTTGTTTTTGCCACCTTTATTGGCACGCTCTTTAATTTACAGATTATTCAGGGGGAGCATTATCTTGAACTTTCTCTTGGCAATGTGCTCACCTACGATCGTATAACGGCTCCCCGGGGAAATATTTATGACCGGTATGGCAATACACTGGTTACCAATAAATCGGTCTACCAGGTGTATATGCGTAAGTCCGTCTTACGTACCTTGATGCAAGATGAAAAGCGTTTGCAGGAAACTGCCAGCCTGCTGAATATTTCCTCTGATGAAATAAAGGAAAAGTATGAAACTGAATATGCTACAGAGATACTTCTGAGAAATGATCTTTCCTTTGAAGAGCTGGCAGTTCTGGAAGAGAAACGTCATCTTTTACCTGAAATAACAGTGCAACGCGGTTTTTTAAGGCATTATCCTCATGGAAAGGCTGTAGGACATATTACCGGACACTTAAGCCGCATTACCCGGGAGGAATATGAACGCCTTCAGGAAGAGGGTTATACCCCTCATTGCTGGATTGGGAAAACGGGTATAGAAGGACAGTATGAGAGACGGTTAAAAGGTGTGGATGGTGAAGAAATATATCTTCGCCGCGGAGGCGATTCCCGTCAAAGCTGGCAATTTAATCCTGCCCGACCGGGTGACTCCCTGTATTTGACGCTCAGTCTTCCCCTGCAAAAGAAGGCCTGGGATTTGTTGAAAGAGGATAAAGGAAGTGTTGTCGTACTGGATATACAAAGTGGAGATGTGCTGGCTATGGTGTCGTCCCCATCTTTTAATCCTGAAGCATTTGTGACCCGGCATTTCTTTCGGGATAATCCCGATTATTTGCAAAGAGAAGATGTCAGTATGCTCAACAAAGCCATCCAGGGGAGGTATGCTCCCGGATCTATTTTTAAAGTTTTTTCCGGGCTGGTAGCTCTGGAGGAGAACGTAATTTCTACAGACTCCACGATTCGTTGTACCGGTGCTTATTATTTCCCCGGCTGGCGTGTTCCTTTTCCCTGTGAACGTGCACATGGATCTATCAATATAGAACAGGCTCTGCAGTATTCATGCAATTACTTTTTTTATGAAGCCGGCAGACGAGCAGGAATACAAAGTTTATCAGACTGGGCAGAGTTGACTGGAATGGATGTGAAGTCAAGGATTGATCTTCCTTTTGAAAGAGATTCAACGTTTCCCACGCCTGCCTGGAAATTCAGGGCATTAGGGGAAGGTTGGTTCCCTGCCAATACCCTTCATTTAAGTATTGGCCAGGGGTATTTGAGTGTCACCCCTTTACAAATGGTCTCTCTCTTTTCTATGGTGGCTGCGGGGGGAACAGAATACCGACCGCGTTTACTCAAAAGATACGGCACTCCTGACAATGATCGATATGTATCTCGTGAACCGGAGCAGGTAAGATCGATAAATCTATCATC
>PWGE01000096.1 GCA_003554345.1 Candidatus Sumerlaeota bacterium
GTGATAAACTGAATCTTTTACCCTGTGCGTCCCTGGGACAGCTGACAGAGCAGGATTTCAAGTGTCTTTCTTCTGCCGGTTTAACCCGTTACCATCATAACCTGGAAACAGCGCCTTCTCATTTTCCCAGGATTATCACTTCTCATACCTTCGGGGAGAGAAAAAAAACTGTTCAACGTGCGTATCATGCCGGTTTAGAAGTATGTAGTGGCGGCATTATTGGAATGGGGGAAAACGAAGAGCAGCGCCTGGAACTGGCACTGGAACTCAGTCGATTACCGGTCTCTTCAATACCGGTCAATATCCTGGTTCCTATTAAAGGCACTCCTCTTGAGGATGTTAAACCTCTTACGCTTGAAGAAATTATACGGGCCCTGGCAATTTTTCGTATAGTCAATCCTGATAAGGTGGTAAAAGTAGCAGCAGGACGGGAAGAATACCTGGAAGATTTTCAGGGACTGGTCTTCTGGGCACTGGCTAACGGATTTATTACCGGTGATTACCTCACCCTTAAGGGCCGGACTTCTGAAAAAGATCTTAAAATGTCACAGGTGCTGGATGTTCTATGGGGTTCGAAGAAAGACTGAGCAGGCACCTTGCTAAACGCCGGGAAAAAGGTCTCTATCGTGAACTTCCTTCTTACCGGCTTTATGGTGATAACAGGATAATCAACCTTGCCGGTAATGATTATCTGGGACTTTCCCGTCATCCGGCTATTAAAGAAGCCTGTGCTCGTGCTGCACGTGATAGGGGGGCTGGCAACTGTGCTTCACGCCTGATATCCGGGAATCATCCTGATTACCAGAGGCTCGAAGAAAAGCTTTCTCAATGGTTGAATCGGGAAGTACTCGTTTTTGGAAGTGGCTTTCTGGCAAATGTGGGGGTGTTGAGTTGTATCGCCGGACGACATGATGTTTTTTTTGCTGATAAGCTGGTCCATAGAAGCATTATTGAAGGAATGAAATTATCCGGTGCCCGTATAGAACGTTTCTCTCATAATGATATGGATGATTTGAAAAGATTACTGGAACGAAAAAGAGGGCAGGCTGATAACGCTTTTATTGTTACAGAAGGTCTCTTCAGTATGACCGGCAGTGTTCCTCCCTGGCAGGAGATTGTTCATCTGAAAAAGGCATTCGATTGTCATTTATACGTGGATGAAGCTCACAGTATCGGTGTGTGGGGACCTGACGGAAAGGGATTGGCAGCTGCCGCCGGTTGCCTGGATGAAATCGATATATTTCTCGGGACCTTTGGTAAAGGATGGGGGAATTATGGTTCTTTTCTGGCAGCAACTTCCCTTCTTAAGGATTATCTCGTGAATTTTGCTCCTTCGCTGATATATTCGACAGCTCTTCCCCCCTCTGTGCTTGCGGGTATTCAGGCTTCATGGGATGTGATCACTTCAAAAGAGGGGGAAAAGCGCAGAGAGAAATTAAGAGAAAATATCGAATACTTCTGTGAGAAGTATAAAGGACGTTCTTTGAAAAGACGGGGCAATTGCCAGATACAGGCTCTTATGGCAGAGGATATCAAGACAATGCTGAAAGCCCATGCATACTTGAAAGAGGCTGGTTATATAACGGCAGCAATACGTCCTCCTACAGTACCTCCTGGCATGGCTATGATTCGGCTCAGTCTTCATGCAGAGATTTCAAAGAAACAGATGAGTGAATTAACAGAGGTTCTGAACATGGTTGATACTGATTAGAAAGTAATTGATATGGTATTCCCGGAGAAGTTGATTATAATAAACCGGCAGTAAATAAAGTAAAGGAGTACACCATGAAAAAGCAGTTGCTGACCCTGTGTATGGTTCTGTTGTGTATGGGATGGTTGTGTGCTGATTTTTATGTGATTTCCGGAGTGGGACGGTTAGGAGATCCTTTTGTTTTTGTCGACAATACAATCACCTTTGTCACTAATTTGACTCCAGAGGTGGCTCCTGAAGGAACAGTGGTACAATTATCAGGACTGGAAAAGCGCCGTGACGTAAACTTTGCAGAAGCACGACTTGCCATTGAATTGGAACCTGACCCGGAGAATATATATACTGTTGCAGGAACAGGAAGAAAGGGTGATCCTTATGTCTATGTCGAGGATAAGGTGACTTATCTTACGAACCTTTCAGGAGAAGAGGTTGGTATCGGTTCGTTGGTTTCTATTTATAACCTGCGCGAACGTGAAAATGTGAATTTTGCGATAGGAGTGGAGTATATACCTCCGGAAAAGGAAAAAGATAATAGTGATTCTCCGGCGGAGACGGTAAAAGAGTAAAAGGTGGGTTAATCGTACTGTTACGCGGTATCTCCGATATATATAATCCTCATGAAGTGATTATATATCAGGAGCGCTTCATATCGGTAACGTTTTTTGCCCGGAAAATGAATGATAAAGTAAAGAGAGGAGTAATACATGGAAACGAGTATTTTCTTGTGTGGAGTTGGAGGACAGGGGATTCTCAAGTTAAATGAGCTGATATCCTGGGCAGCTTTGCTTGCCGGGAACGATGTTAAAGGAAATGAGGTTCACGGTATGGCACAGCGTGGGGGGAGCGTGGTGTGTCATCTGCGCATTGGTTCTAAGGTCTATTCCCCTCTTATTCCTATGGGAGAGGCAGATTTTATCTTGTCACTTGAAAAGATAGAAGTGCTTCGCTATCATCATTATTTAAAAAAAGAGGGTGGTAAGGTCATGATTAACGATTTTAGCATCATTCCTACCACTGTTGCTACCGGTTCTGCCACCTATCCTGAAAATGCGGGCTCTTTATATGGAGAAGTGTTTTCAGATTACATCTTATTACCTGCTACCAAAATGGCATCTGAAGCAGGTACTCCCCGGGCGGCAAATACCGTTCTGGCTGGTTGCCTTGCTCCCCATCTGAATTTTGAGGATAACATCTGGGAAAAAGCCATTGAAAAGGTTTTTCCCTCCAGGCTGGTCGAAATAAACAGGGAAGCTTTTCAAAAGGGGTTTTCATATGCTGCCCGTTTAGCACAAAAAGGAGATGGTGATTGAGATTTTGAAAATAGTTTCTGCAGTGTGCCCTTTAATTTCCGGTAACTCTCAAGCAGAAGTAAAAGGATATACATGGAGAACAGTGAAACAGGTTGTTTTTGCCGGTTTTATAGTTTTTCTGACTTCATAAAAAGCATTTATAATTGAGAGGATGCTTATTCGGGTGACTTTCATCATATGAAACTATATTTTCTTAAAAGGTGATGTCTTGGCAAATATCGTCATTGTTGGACCTGTTCCTCCTTATAGAGGTGGTATTTCTCATTATAATCAGCTGTTACTGTCAGCCCTTCGTTCAGAAGGACATACCACCCATGTGATAAGTTATAAAAGGATGTATCCCCGGTTTATTTATCCCGGCAAAAGTGATAAAGAACCGGAAGGAGAGGGAATGAATGATGAACATGTCTATTACTGTCTTGATTCACTGAATCCATTTACATGGCTGAAGGCTTTGCGTATCATTCGGAAATGTCATGCTGATGTTGTGGTGTTCCCCTGGTGGACTGCTTTTTGGTCGGTCTTGATCAGTACTCTCTGTCTGGGCCTGCGGCTGAGAAGAAAGAGGCCCCGTATTTTGTTTTTATGTCATAATATCTATGACCACGAAGGGGGACGTTTAAAGAACACCTTAACCCGATTGACCCTGAAGCAGGCTGACACTTTTTTTGTCCATTCGAAAAAGCACCGGAAAACACTCATATCCCTCATGCCTGGTAAGAGAGCACTTTTCCACCCTATGCCTGTGTTTAAAATGTTTCCGTCGGACAGGAAATTGCCTGAAGTACCATCAGATATACCCCGCAAGAGGCATATTGGTTTATTTTTTGGATTCATACGCCCCTATAAAGGGGTCGATATACTCTTGCAGGCGGTTCCTCTTATTTTACATAAAGTGCCCGATTTTCATCTTGTTGTGGCGGGCGAAGCAATGTGGGATCTTCAGAAGAAATATGCCGCCCTGGTTGAGGAGCTCAATATTCGGGACCATGTCACTTTTCACTGGAGATATATTCCTGGTAAAATGGCAGAAAGTTACTTCAGGTCGGCGGATGTTCTTATCCTTCCTTACCGCAGAGCGTCTGGCAGTGCCCTGATTACCCTTGGTTATCATTATGAGGTGCCTGTTATTGCCACCCGTACCGGAAATTTTGAAGAGATAATAGAACATGGAAAAAATGGATATGTGGTTGAACCAGAAAACATTCAATCTTTAGCTCATTTTGTGATACAATATTTTACAAAATATAAGAAGAAAGAATTTGTATCACATTTGAGAGGAAGTCATAAAACCGGTGATTGGAAAACTGTGGCATCTATGATTGTTACAGGAAAGGAATGAACTTATGAGATCATTTTTGCCGCTACTTTCCCGGTTACGGTTTTTTCACGGGGCAGAGAAAAGTCTTTTGGCGAACAGTATTGATGGAAAGCCCGGAGAACAGGGTGAGTATCTGGCGGCAAAGTTTCTGGCAAAAAAAAGATTTGTGATTGAAGCCCGGAATGTCTTAACACCTTTTGGTGAAATTGATATTGTGGCGAGGCGGAAGAAACGAGTTTATTTTGTGGAGGTTAAATCTCTATCCGGCAAAGCAGAAGAAGATCCCCGCATAAACCTGACGCCTGAGAAACTGTCGCATTTTTTTCGCAGTGGTTTGTTTTATGCCAGAAAATATGACCTGTCTTGTTCCTTTTCTTTTGCTGCAGTAATTGTAATCCTGAAGCCTCAAACCATTCACTGGTATGATAATCTCACTCTCGATTGTGATGCTGAAAATATTATAAAATTCGGGAGGAAAAATAGATTATGATTTTAGTTATCGATTATGGCTCTCAATACAGTCAGTTAATAGTCAGGCGTATCCGTTCTTTTGATGTATGGGCGGTTATATGTCCACATGATGGTATAAAGGAGGTTCTCGAAGAAGAGAAACCGCAGGGAATCATCCTCTCTGGCGGACCAGGCAACCTGTATCTTGAAGAAGAACAGGAGCAGTTGCCTCCTGAGATTTACAAAGTCCCCGTGCTGGGAATATGTTATGGTATGCAGTTTTTAGCCGCCTCTAATGGGGGAAAGGTTTCAAGTGCCGGGAAAAAGGAGTGTGGTTCTACTGATCTTCAGCTTTTGAAGAGAGATGATCCCCTTTTTGACGGGGTGCCGAAAGAAAGTAATGTTTGGATGAGTCATAAAGACGAGGTTACTTCTGTATCTGATGAGTGGGATGTTCTGGCTTCGACTGAAAACTGTGGAATAGCAGCCATCAGGCATAAAAAGAAACCTCTCTGGGGGTTACAGTTTCATCCTGAAGTACAGCATACTGATTTTGGAACTAAAATCATTGAAAACTTCCTTTTTAAGATAGTAAAAGCCCAAAAAGATTGGGTTATGGAAGATTATTTGGAAAATCAGATACAGAAAATACGTGAAGAAGTGGGAGATAAGGAAGTGGTTTGTGCCGTCAGTGGCGGAGTGGACTCGACGGTGATGGCAGAAATTTTGCATCGCGCCATTGGAGATCAGCTCACCTGTGTTTTTGTCAATAATGGTCTGTTAAGGCTGAATGAGCCGGAAATTGTCCAGGAGCGATTTCAGAAGAACCTGGATATTATGGTGCATTACATAGATGCTTCCCATGATTTTATAAAAAAACTGAGAGGGGTTACCGACCCCGAAGAAAAAAGGCGTATTGTTGGTAAAACCTTTATCGATGTCTTCTATAGTTTTGCCCGACGTTTTGATTATCTTGCCCAGGGTACTCTCTATCCTGATGTTATTGAAAGTATAAGTACAGGCGGACCTTCTCAAACCATTAAAACCCATCACAACAGGGTGCAGCAGGTTCTGGATTTAATTCGCGAAGGACGGATTATTGAGCCATTGAAGGATCTTTTTAAAGATGAAGTAAGAGAGCTGGGCAGAATTCTGGGACTCCCCACTGAAATGCTTATGCGTCATCCTTTTCCGGGTCCCGGTCTGTCGATACGGATCATTGGAGAAGTGCGGCCTGATCGCCTGGAGCTCTTGCGGGAAGCAGACTATATTCTTATGTACGAAATCAAAGAACATGGATGGTATGAAAAGGTCTGGCAGGCATTTGCCATACTGTTGCCTCTCAAAAGTGTAGGCGTGTTAGGGGATGTTCGTACGTATGAGTATACCTGTGTCTTACGAATAGTGGGGAGTATCGACGCCATGACTGCGGATTGGGCGAAGATTCCTTATCCTCTGCTGGGAAGAATAGCCAATCGTATAGTTAATGAGGTTGATGGTATTAATCGTGTGGTTTATGATGTAAGTTCCAAGCCACCAGCTACAATAGAATGGGAA
>PWGE01000056.1 GCA_003554345.1 Candidatus Sumerlaeota bacterium
ATCACGGAATCAGACAGACCCTAATAGTTCTATTTTCAGAGGAGGATTATTATTTTACCACCGGGGCGTAATGGGAGTATTTCATAATAAATGTGGCTCGTCCCTGGGTGAGTGAACGAAGGCGGGTGATGTAACCGAACATTCTTTTCAGAGGAGCCCGGGCATGAATAAGCTTCATCATGTACTTATCTTTTATTTCTTTAATAACAACAGAAGGTCCCTGCAGATCATTAATAATAGTACCGACAAAATCCTCGGGTGTGGTGATCTCCACCTGCATGATTGGTTCAAGGAGAAAAGGATCTGCCTGGAGGATGGCTTTGCGAACCAGATTATGAACTAAAAGGTGATAAATAAAATCATTCGAACGATCGGGATCATACCTTCCGTCTTCCACGGAAAGCTTTATACGGGTCAGTGCATATCCCTCATAGGGACCGGACCTGGTGATATTTTCCAGTTCTTTCCGTATCTGCCGAACAATTTCGCCCGGGAAATCAGCAGGAAGATTTATGTCGATTGACACATCATCTTCTTCAGCAGGTGAAACCTTTATCGCCAGTTGCCCCCAGTAACTTTTATTACCCCATGTATGGTCCAGTTCTTCTTCCAGACGCACCTCTTCGGATATAGATTCCTTATAATTTACCTGGGGAGTACCTGACCGTACTGAGATACCATAGTCTCTTTTCAAACGGTCAAGAAGAACTTCCAGTTGAAGCTCTCCCATTCCAGAGAGAATGGTCTGATCATTATCTTCATCATAAGACATTCGTAAAGTGGGATCTTCATCCGTCATTCGCGTCAGTATCTTTTCCATTTTCCCCTTATCTTCAACAGTTTCAGATTCCACCGTGATAGAAATAACCGGTTCAGGAAGGTGTATACTTTCCAGCACTACCTGGTTTTTCCTGTCACAGAGAGTGTTCCCGGTAAAAGCACTGGAAAGACCTGTTACTGCAACAATTGAACCGGATATAGCTTTCTCGATCTGCTTTTCCTTATCAGCATGCATGAGAAAAATTTTCTGTACCCTTTCTGATTTTCCGGTATTGATATTCAGACAGGTTTCTCCAGCATTTATGCTTCCCCGGTATATGCGAATATATGCCAGCTTCCCCTTATGGATATCAGTTACTATCTTAAAAACCAGCGCACAGAAAGGTCCTTCCTCTTCCAGTTCTATAGCTATTTTTTTACCGCTATGTGGTTCTTTGCCATAGATATAATGAATATCCTCAGGAGAGGGCAGGTACTTAACGACTCCATCGAGCACCGGCTGAGTGCCGATATTCTTTAATGCCGAACCGCACAAAAGGGGGAAAAAATTGCACCGGATCACCTCTCTCCGAATAATGGGTTCGATCATTTCCGGAGATATTTCTTTTCCCTCAATAAAAGCATCCATCAATTTTTCGTCATAATAACTCAGCGTCTCCAGAAGTTCTTTACGATAATAGTCTGCTTTTTGCCGGTACTCTTCGGGGATATCACCCACATGGTACTGTGAACCGTTAAAACCTGGCTTCTCTACCTCCCAGGTAACAGCTTTTCGTGAAATAAGGTCAATAATCCCATGAAATTTTTTTTCATGACCAATAGGATAGTGAAGAAGCGCCGAATCCATGGGAAAGGAATCACGAATATCCTTCAACACCCGGCTAATTTCTGCTCCTGTGCGATCAAGCTTATTAATAAAGCCAATTCGAGGCACCTTCAGCAAATCCATTTGATGCCATATAACTTCTGTCTGAGTTTCCACCCCCCCGATACCACACAGTACCAGGACCGCACCATCTAAAACCCTCATAGAGCGTTCGACTTCCACCGTAAAATCAATATGACCGGGAGTATCAATCAGGTTCAGTGAATAATCTTTCCATTTCACCTGGGTACAGGCAGAAGTAATAGTAATCCCTCTCTGGCGTTCCTGCTCCATGTAGTCCAGGGCGGTGGTCCCATCATGCACCTCTCCTATCCTGTGAATGCGTCCGCAATAAAAAAGAAACCTTTCGGAAAGAGGGGTTTTACCGGCATCAATATGGGCAAATATGCCAAGGTTCCTGAGTTTTTCCATTCCCTTTTTGGGCACCGTGAAACTCCTGTTCCTGAGATATTATATGACAATTAATATGTTCGTTTAATTGCCATAATCTGGAGACCGTCTGCCATATCCTCAGTAATATCAGAAATATCAGCCAGCATATTCACGAATTCACGTAAGAGTATTTTCTCGGCAAGGGTTATATCCAGGCTGAAAATAGTCAATATAAGCTTTCTTTCCATGGTATCAATATTATGTTCGTAGCGGTTCACCAGTTCCGCATACTGCCGGGTCTTGGGAAAATCATGAAAAAAGGCATGAAGCGCTTTTTGGGCACCTTCCAGACACTGATCAGTTTCTTCAATAATCTCGAGCATGGGACTGCGCAGAGATTCTGCCATCTGAATCTTCTGTAGAGTGAAAAAATCAACAACTGCTTCGATCTTATCAATTATCTTATCGTTTTTTTCAGCCATTTTAATGAGGTCTTCGCGAAGATTGGGAAGGATATTTCCCTCGAAAAGAAACTCTTCAAAATAGAAAAGAACCTTATCCGCCTCACTTTCTTTTTTGTGAATTCGTTCGACATGCTCCACCATTTCTTCATCCATCTGGCATTTTTTGTCATAATAAACAGACAGAACTTCGCGAAAAATCACATTGCCCTCAATAATTTTTTCGAAATGACTGAACAGTAATTTTCCCGCTTTTTTTTCAGATTTCCATAAGTCCATTTAAATGTTCCTCCTTCGGCAACATAATTACAAAAGAAGAGCTGTTTTCCGGACAATTGTCATAAGAAAGAATGTCCCTGCTTCTTCTTCCTTCCGAATTGTCCAATTGTTCATGTTCCTCCAGCACTTTAGCAGTTATATCCTCACATCGCTCTTCTGGTAATTGTGATACATTGTATATTAATTCATCTGAAAATGAACATGATAGACAGGGAGAGAATTCCTGCCAGGGTTGGCGTTAAAAACCATCCCACAAATATTCGTACCAGAGTCCGCAAATTTATTGTTTTAGTACCGGTTGCCAGCCCAATTCCCAGGATGCCACCCACAATAGCCTGGGAGGCGGAAACCGGCACTCCTATCTGAGCATAGATATGAATGGTAATCGCCTGGGCAAAAATAGCAATAAACGCAGAAAACTCATTAAGCGGAACCAGCTTCTTACCTATTGTCAACATTACTTTTTTTCCGTAAGTCAGCGCTCCAAAAGCTATACTGGCGCCCCCTACCAGGGTCCCCATAAAAGGGGTTAATAAACCGGAAGCCACCTGAACTCCTGTTACATTTGCCACATTATTAGCACCCAGCGCATACGAAGCGTAGGTGCCGACAGCATAAAATCCCAGCTTAAGAATACGGTTCATGAGAAAAAGATCTGTCACAAAGCGATTAAAGAGATATCCCAGACCCTTATAGAGAATAGCCCCAATGATAGCCGCTCCCACCGGTGTCATGAACCAGGAAATAAAGACTCTTGTTAAAGGAGCGAAATGCAATTCTCTCTGCAAAATGCCTATTCCGAGTATACCACCGATCATTGCCTGGGAAGTAGAAACGGGGAGCCCAAAAAAGGTCATGACGGTCACAGTAACAGCAGCACTGAAAGTGGCAATCATAGCAGATAGTTCTGTCTGCTGGGTTATGCTGCCAAGCGTTTCGAAGCCGCGCTGGCCTTCCAGGACGGATCCTATGATAACAAAAACAGCAACAATAAGGACTGCTCTGCGATAAGCCACAAACTTATTAGCCACAGCCGTCCCAAAGATATTGGCAGCATCATTACTCCCTAACGACCACCCCATAAAAACACTGGCAAGCATTTTCCCTGCGTGGAAAATCATTTGCAACTCCCCGACAGATTAAAGATTTTATTATATGCCTCACTCCTTTAAATGCAACCTGAAGAATGAACGGGAAAGGGAAAAAGCGAGAGTTTCAGATAGAAAGAGACATTTTCTCCCGGAATGGAATAGCCAGAAAACGGTGAATCCCGGTGAAAGATAAAGGAGTTTTTCAGCTTTCATATATCGACATCATCAGTTCACAGCTTATAAGCAAAACTAACTTTTTTAACAGAGGTAAAAGGGAAAACACTCCATATAGCCAGCCCCTGCTATACCAATCATTCATCAAGTGCTGAATAATAAGGAATATTAATATCTCCGGCAAAACGAAGAAGGGCTATCAGTGCATAGGAAGTAACCCTTAAATTGATTGTCTTACGGGGATGTTCTGATCTTCCGGAGTCTCCATATAAACCACCAAACACCCTGGGAGAAGAGTCCTCCGTTTCCTGGAGAAAAACAAGGTGATCGGCTGCTTGAGAAGCTGCCCGGTAATATAGTTCTTTAGCTGTAATCCGGTACAGGTCATAAAATAATAAAACGGAGGTAGCAGAAGCAGAAGCCACAAAAGGTTTACCAAAGGAACCATCATCATTTTGCCTGGAAAGCAACCAGTGGGCAAACTTTTCTGCCTGCTGCAGGTAATAAGGTTCTTTATAATACAGATAGGCACTCAGCAGCCCCTGGGAAGAAAAGTCATCATTATAACGGTGCATTTTCTGCCAGTTCAGGGGATATATATCGGCATCTTCTCCATCCAGATATTTTTTTTCTTCATCATCCCAGATAACGCATACCGACCCATCTTCCTGTAAAAAATTATCCAGTAAACAGGTAACCGTATTCTGTATACCCTTGTCCATATGGGTATCGTCACCGGTGATGCGATAATAATCCCAGAAGTAAGCAGCTGTTCCACCATGAAAAGAACCGTGTAATGACGGTGGCAGGTCCTGTTTTCCCTTGAAATTCACCTTCCATCGGGGCCATTTCGAACTATAAGCAACCCGGAAAAACCAGTCATTGAACATCTTAACCCGGGAAAGATATTCTTTTGTCCCGGTCATTTCGTAAAGGCGCAGCAGTGCCCAGGAAGCCGTTAATCCGTCACGGGGAAAACACCAGGGAGTCTGGGGCGTAATTTCCCGAAAAGCCCCTTCATGTTCCCCTGCAAAAGCACCGGTTATCTGGAGGGTTTTCAGATATTCTCCTATCTTTTCAGCAGCTTCATAATATTTTTCATCCGCTGTATCCTGATACATGAGCAGTAGCCCCTTTAATGAGGTTGCACTCGTCCAGTTGATGGACTGCTGGGCGGATTTCTCCCCTTCCCGGGGAGTATATAAACCCAGTAAACGTCCATGATTGGCGTTGTGCATGTCACATACCTGGTTTGTCATCATCCACCGGGCAATTCGATAAGCACATTCCTTATGTTTTTTCTTTGTATCAGACATCGCGTACTCCTTTTTGAGTTGTCAGTCATTCGCTGTTATGGTATGAGATGCCATATTCAGTCCAGTACGTATTATACATAATCTCCTTTAAAAGCAACGACGGAAAGCAAAGAAGACTTTACAACCCCATGGAATTTCAGAAAAAAAGAACAAGCAGAGAAAGCAGAAAATTGACTCTTACATGCCCTGTGCTCCCGGGTTACAAACACACAGGTCTGCCCCTACAAAGGAAATGTTCAGAAAGATAAACACCGGCAGGCTGCTCTTCCCCTCTAAAATAGAACCCTTGAAAAGATGTTTTACATCAATGATACGGGGTTGAAACCAGGATAAGTCCCGAAAGAATAAGAAAGCAGAAAATTTGATAGACATGATATGCAGGATATCAGAAACAAAATAATCTCATCGGATCCGGAAAAAGAGATGTAACAGGGATTAAGAGGATGAAAACAGGATGCCAGAGAAAAGATGATATTATCAGATCCTGGAAACAGAATAGCATCTTTTTTCCGAGAGTCTCCTCCTCTGAAAATAGATCCTTTTGAGACGCAAAATATTGCGTCTCTACCTCGAGATAATTTAATGTGTCTTTTGCAATAATGGCGATGGTTATAATAGCGGGCTTTCCTGGGATCGCCGATTCCCAACTTATAGTTCACTCTGGCGGTATCGGCATCTTATTCTTATTCTGAAAGTCCGCCTATGGAGGATTCATCATTGGTGGCGTTAGCACTCGTGCTGACATGAATAACTCCTCTGAAAACAGAACTTTTTTGAGACGCAAAATATTGTTTACAAGTTCTATACTCCCGGGTTGCAATTTAGCAGGGCAGACACGCAGGTCTGCCCCTGCGGCTGAAATGATCGGGGAGATTAATACCGGCAAT
>PWGE01000324.1 GCA_003554345.1 Candidatus Sumerlaeota bacterium
AGGACTGGCAACTCAGGACATGTTACCGGTAGTAGCCATATATTCTACATTTCTGCAGAGAAGTTTTGATCAGATTATCCATGATGTTGCCCTTCAGGAGCTGCCGGTATTTTTCTGCCTGGACCGGGCCGGTCTGGTGGGCGAAGATGGGCCTACTCATCATGGAACATTTGATCTTTCTTACTTACGCATGATACCCAACATCGTGATAATGTCTCCCCGTGACGGTAAAGAGTTCGAACAGATGATAGCCTACGGAGTGGAGCATCTTAAAAAAAGAAAAGGACCCATTGCCGTACGTTATCCCCGTGGAGCAGTTCCTGAATGTCCTGATATGGTTGCACCGTCTCCCTTACAGCATGGCAAAGGACAAAAAATTCTTTCCGGACAAAAAGTGGCGGTTTTGACCCTGGGACGACAGGGAAGTGATGCCTGGGAAGCCATTCAGAAAACCCGTTTACCTATCGGCCTGTACAATGTACCTTTTGCCAAACCTCTTGATGAGGAACTGCTGGAAGAGGTGTTACAACAGTATGAATATCTCGTGATTATCGAAGAAAACAGCATCATTGGCGGCATTTACGAAGGTCTTACCAACCTTTACTGCAGAAAATTTCAGCAAAAATATCCCGATAAACACCTTGTTCCCCTCTGTCTGCCTGACGAATTTATTCCTCATGGCAAAGTCCCGGAACTTCTTTCCCACGTAAAGATGGATACCCATCACATTGCCGGCAAACTACGGGAACTGTACAATGAAAATGCGTCTTGATGAACTTCTTTTACAAAAGGGAATCTTTTCTTCCCGTTCAAAGGCTCAGGCATTTATCAGGGCAGGACGGGTTAAAATTGGAGACCAATGTGCAGATAAACCCGGCAAAGAATATCCTACCGACAGGACGATCACCCTGAAGAAAGACCCATATGAATATGTCAGCCGTGGTGCCTACAAGATAAAACCGGTGCTTGATCGTTTCAAGCCAGCTTTAAAGGGAAAAATAGCGGTGGATATTGGTGCCTCAACCGGTGGTTTTTCCCAGGTATTACTGGAATATGGCGCAAAAAAGGTATATGCAATTGACGTGGGAAGAGGACAACTAGACTGGTCATTACGTCAGAATAACCGTATACAAAATATAGAAGGTTACAACGCCAGATATTTCAAACGCAAAGATTGCATCGATGAAGGAGATACTATTTTTGTGACCACTGTTGACGTCTCCTTTATATCTCTTTCTCTGATTCTACCACCGCTGGTCAAAGAACTTCCTGAATGCCAATGGTATTTTGTTTTGATCAAACCCCAGTTTGAAGCTTCCCGTAAAGACTCTCCTCATGGAGTGGTAAAAGACAGGCGGCTAAGGGAAAAAGTGGTGGAAGAGATAAAGACAATGGCATCATCCCTGCAATTAAATCCCCTTCAAACAGTTCCTTCTCCACTGAAGGGCCCGAAAGGTAACCAGGAATATATGATGGTATGCCGCAAATGAAGTGTATTATCTTTCTCAATCCACGCAAACCCAATATTATTACCAGGCTTCATGAGCTCACTGATACCCTGGAATCTTATGGAATAAACTGGATTATTGACGGCACTCTTCCCACTGAGTTCCGGGAAAATTACCCAACCACCACCGATTTTCGTCATTGTGACTATTATCTCACTCTTGGGGGAGACGGAACTCTTTTAAGTATTCTGAGAAAAAAAATAAATTTCTCAGTGCCCATCATACCGATTAACCTGGGTTATCTGGGATTTATGGCTTATTATAGCCTGGAACAACTTGCTCCTTTATTAGAAGTCATAGCAGAGGGAAAACATCATATTGAAAAAAGGGGCATTCTGGAGATCAATCTCCTGCGGGAAGAGAAAGTAATCCGGCAATTTCGAGCTCTCAATGACCTGGTTATGGCCAAGTCATCCCTTTCCAAGCTTATCACTTTCGAAATTTTTGCAGATGAACATTACGTGAATTGTTACCGTGCAGACGGAATTATCATTGCCACTCCCACCGGGTCCACCGCTCATTCCCTTTCTGCCGGCGGACCTATTGTGCATCCCAGCAAGGAGTCCTTTATTCTGACGCCGATATGTCCTCATACTCTTTCCAATAGACCCATTCTCCTGCCCTGGCGCTCAAAAATCAGGATTCATTATCTTTCTCCCCTTCCTCACCAGGCTTCTATCACAGCAGACGGTCAGGTGGGTAACACCCTCTTACCGAACGACGAAATAATGATAAAACGCTATCATAAAAAGTTGAGAATAGTGTCATGGAATGTAAACTATTACAAAATCTTGCGCAGCAAGCTCAATTGGGGCGCATGATAAAATTATTAACAGGGCTGTTGCTTCTTACTATTGTAGCAGGTTGCGCAGGATTACATCCTTCTTACATTCAGGAAAGAGAAAATGTTTTTCTTACCCAAAGAGAACTTTATGTAAACTATGCCCTTGCCTTACATACTTACCACCAGAAAAATCATGAAAGGTCTCTGGAATTAAGTTTAGAACTCGCCGGGTATGAGGAATTACACCCTTATATAGGGCGCTTAATCATACGTAATCGCCTGGAACTTGAGCAATGGGACGAAATAGAAGAGATTTTCACCTTACTGGATAAACAGTATGAAGATGTCTTTCTCAAAGGAAAATTCTATTATAAAACCGGCAAATTTGACAGGGCACATGACTATCTTACCCTTTTGACATATTATCCACGCGGTCCCCGGGCTTTAGAGACCAATCGTATGCTTTTAGAAATATATACCATCCAGGAAGAATGGGATAATTATTCCGAGACCGCCATGGCTGTTTTAAAGCACATTCCGACAGGTAAAGAACATTTTTTCAGAAGCGTACTCTTTACTTTGATGGACAATCAACAACCAGCAGTTGCTTCAGAATTTGTAAAAAGCGCTTTCCGACAGATGTCGCTCGATGAAGACTCCCTCCTCTTTTATACACTCATAATGATACGTTTTTTCGAGGAAGAACAGGTAGCAGAGCTTGTCGAACCCTTTTTAGAACGTCTTATCAGCAAATATCCGGTAGTATTGGAAGTTTATCTTGAATATCCCGAAATAACCCGGAGAGAATACGATCCTGAAAAAATGGAAGAAAGGCTTCTTCGCTACCTGGAGGACTATCCTGAAAAAGTTCTTCCTCATTATATTCATTTTCTCATCAAAAGAGAAGAAACCCAACACCTCAAAGAAGTGGCAAGAGAATATGAAAATTATATCAAAGAAGATGAGGAACTCACAAAAGTAATCGGCATTCATTTCTTTAACCAAAAAAAACATGAAAAAGCCCGTTATTACCTGGAATATACAAGAGAAAAAATAGGTCCCCACCCGCAAATTAACATGTTTCTACTGGGTTGCGCTCTGGAGACTGAAGATATTTCTCCGCAGCAAGACTGGAAAATCGGGATGGAGCTTATCTCTCTGCAACCGAAAGAACAAAACGGTTATTTTCTTTTGCATCGTCTTTACCGCTTGCTACCCGAAGAAAAACGTCATTCTTATCGGGAAGAATACATGGAAAATGATATTAAGAGTCCACATTACTACCGTTATGGTGCTTCCCTTTTTGTAGCAGATACTTTGCTTGAAGAAGCCCTGGAATTCATAGAAAAAGGACTGGAAGTCTACCCTTCAAATGAAGATCTGTTGGTAGAAAAAACCTTTATTCTCTACAAAAAAGGTTCCCTCGAAAAAGCAGAAGAGATCAGTAAAACCCTCATAGAGCAAGAAACATCCAACCCTTTTGTCTACAACAATCTTGCTTACCTGTGGGCTGAGATGGAAAAGAATCTTGAGCAAGCCCTCGAATATGCCTATAAATCACTGGAAATGGCACCAGAAGAACCTTCTATTCTTGATACAGTGGGATGGCTTTATTTTCTGAAAGAGAACTATAACCAGGCTGAGTATTACCTGGAAAAAGCAGGAGAAAAAATGCTTGAGTACAAGGAACAGGGTATTTACACTTCCACTGAAGTCCAGGAAGTTGTTGAACACCTGGTCGTTCTTTACGAAACAACTGAAGAGGAAGAAAAGTTAGAACACTGGCAGACTATCCTGGAAGATATAAAACAGTAGCGTCTTTCTGTAGCATCGAAATTTTAAGTGAATAATGTATAATATATTTTGTTGAAAGGGGTTAGTCGAAAAACAACCTTAAAACTCACATATAAAAACCCTCTCAAAGGGTGGAGGAAAAAATGAAAACACCTTTCAAAAAATGCTTATTAACACTATCAATAATACTCACTTTCGTCCTTATCAATGGTCAACGTCCCATACCACCGAATACGTTCTATGACCTTCGCAATGAAGAAGAAAAACAGTTCAATCCGCGCCATTTAACCCTTGGATTCGGGATAGGGCGGTTTCATTCTGAAATGGAAGAAGGACCTGTGATCATCTTCAACAATACCGCTTACTGTGCAGAAGGTTATCGTAATCCCGTCGACTATACCCATACTCTGGTTCGAACCCAACAAATGAAGGGTATGCATCGCTATCCTCAAACATCAGAAAGCTATTCCTTTGAAAAACCGGTAGAGGAAGTCACTTTACTGGCTCCACACATGGAGGTGATACTGGAGGAACATGGAGATTATATTTTTATAGCACAGGCAAGAACAGACATTCTACCCATTTATGATCCCAATCCTCATAATCCTCTGGGTTATCAGGAGCGCACCCTTACCGCTGCTCAGAATTTGATACTTTTAGGATACTTTACCCAAGAATGTGATGACCCCTTTCATATAGGATGGATAACCTACCGGCAGCTTGAAAAACCAGAGCTGGAAGCTATTCCTCAACTTTTAGATTATCCTTTTTCCCTTTTTGAGTTCAGCCTTCCGGATTTTTATGTATACAAATTTGATGCAACCATTTATCCTGTAGAAGAACTACGTGAGTTCCCGCACTTTCACGAATTCAACCTGGTGAACCTGAGAGAATTTGAAGAGGAAATGTTCTTTGACATCCGGTATGCAACACGCAACAATTTCACCGAAACGAGGATTTATCCTTCTGATTGTGCCTACTTAAATGAAGAAGCCGCACAAGCTCTAAAGCGTGTAAATGACACTCTTCGTGAAGAAGGGTACTCCTTAAAGGTCATGGATGCTTACCGTCCTCTCACATGGCAATACCGGTTCTGGGAAGAAAAGCAGGACCCACAGTATGTAGCAAGACCCACCCGCGGTTCCCGCCATAACAGGGGAGTCTCTGTAGATGTGTTACTGGTTACCAGCGATGGCAACCAGGTAAAGTTGCCGGCCGAATACGATGATTTTTCTGAAAAATCCAACGTAGATTATGAGGAAAGCTCAGAAGAAGCCCTGCAAAATCGGGACAGGCTTATTGAAGCCATGCAGGCAGAAGGTTTCAACGTTCATTCTGATGAATTCTGGCACTACGACTATGGAGATTTCACCCGGCATCCCGTCATGGACTTTATACCTGCTGACAAATAGAAAATTCTTCATTTCTCGCGTGAAAGGTCTCATGCCTCTCATCACCATTGAGGGAGCCCCATTTCCTCCCGAAAGCGAGGATATGTCGGGATATATCTCTGGATTTCTTCATCAGTGAGAGTATGTTCTATAAAAAGGTCCCTGCGAAGTTCTTTTGCCTTTTCCTCATCATCCTTTTTCAGGGAAATTTCAAGTTCCAGTAAAAGATAACGGCGATTATGAGGTTGAATTTCCAGAGCCCTTTCTATACCCCATTCAGCATTTTCCCAATTTTCAAGCAATAAGGCACTATTAGCATAGAGATAATGGGGATAGGCAGCGTCTGGTTTCTGAGTTATCAGTTCAGTCAGAAAGTTATGAGCCTTTTTCAGAAAGTACTCACGGGTATAGGGTTCTTCAAAACGATACCAGTAATATTTACCCAGATTGAGGTAAATCTTGCCGGCCAGCATCAGAAAGCGCTCATCACCATGGAAAAGAGTGAGTGCTTCTTCCAGCTTTTCCCGGGCTCTTTCAAATTGATGGGTAGCCAGCAAACAATTTATATAATCGAGATAGAGGGCACTGCTTGTAAAATTCCCTTCATATGCCATCTGAAAATAAGTTAATGCCTGAGCGTATTGTTGCTGATAATAAAAGATCCGTCCCATAAGAAAAGAAGCATACGGAAATCGCCGTAAAGTATGGGGTATG
>PWGE01000063.1 GCA_003554345.1 Candidatus Sumerlaeota bacterium
AGGACTTTTTCTCTGTTAAAAGATCCTATTCGGACAGTCCAGGAACATACTCTGATAATTTTTGTGGTTAAAGGTAATTATTCTATTCAGTATAGTTGACTTTGCGTGATACATTTCTTATTCTTTTTTTGTTTCTTATCCTGACTCCCGAATTCTATCTCCTGCCTCCGCGTGATACATTTCTTGATGTTTTTATCTATTTCTGTATCTGCATCCTGCAAATCCTTTAAATCGATGTAAATTTTCTTTTTCCCCTAAACTCTGCGGGCTTCTGCGACTCCGCGAGATACATTCTTTGCCTGTCTTACTGTACCATTCTGTTTTATTTCCAGAATTCATGAGGTTATCTCTTTCCGGGCTTTTAATTCTAATGATTCGAACTTTTTTATAGTTTGACTTGTGGAGACTCTAATATAGGATATTTGTTATCATAAGATACCTCTGAGATATAGCAAATGGTTACAAAAGAACAAATTAATCATGTTGTAGATATTATTGTAAAAAACGTCCATCCGAAAAAAGTCGTTTTGTTTGGTTCTCATGCCGATGGTAGTGCCGGGAAGAATAGCGATCTGGATTTATTGGTCATAACAGATACCAGGGATGAGGGTTTTAAAAGAACGAAAAAAATTAGAAAATACTTACGTGGAACAAAAATTCCCATTGATATTGTTGTTTATACCCCATCCGAGGTCGAAGAATGGAAGGATACAAAATCTGCTTTTATCACTCAGGTATTGGAGAACGGAAAAGTGATATATGGACAAAAAGACAAAGATAATTAAAGAATGGCTTGATAAAGCCGAACAAGATCTCGGAATGGCACAATTAGCGCTTGAACACCGCCCCACATATCGAACGCCTATATGCTTTCATTGTCAACAAGCAGCTGAAAAATATTTAAAGGCATATTTAGTTTCACGTGATATCATCTTTAAAAAGACCCATAGCCTTGTTTATTTGCTCGATTTAATTGCAGAAAAAGAAAATGTACCGGAAAAACTCTATTCTCATGCAGAAACTCTGGAGGCTTTCGGTGTCGCCGTGCGATATCCCGGTTATCATGAACCAACAGCCAAAGATGTACAAACAGCATATCAAGCGGCTATCTATATCAAAAAGACTGTTCTCCGAAAAATATAGTATACCGTAAACATCCCTCTCCAACAATTTTTCTATGATATGATCACTTTCATTGTAATAAAAGCTATCGGACACGTTGGCGGACACGTTACCGGACAAGCTACCCCTTAAGCTGAATCCCTCCCGGTCAGTTACTCAGAAAAATCAGCCGTCTCCGCTAAGGCGAATCTTACAACGAAAAAAGTAAACATCATGCCCGGGGTTTTCTCAATACTTAAAATTTGTTTTTCCTGAAAGCCCTCCTTTGGCGGATTTGTGGGCTTTTGCGTTGACTCTGCGTGAGGCAATCTTTTTTTGGATTTATTCTGCTATGTTCCCTTTTTCGAGCATTTCGTGTTTTTCGTGGTTTAATACTCTGTTTCCCGGGTGCCATATCAGCCAAGATTCAGTAGCAGAGAATAGCTCATAGTGTATTTATGATAAGATGATATTTCTCTGACAAGTTCTGCCCATCAAACGGCTCGGACAAAAAGTCTTTTCAGAGCAATTCGACAATAAAATAGAGCCGGTATTTTATGGTTTTTCTAAAGATTTCTTTTAACTGGAAATAGTATCCCTGCTCTGCTTTGTAAACCAGTGTGAGGATCTCAGGCAGATGGATACCAGGATCAGCATAACCGGTACTTCTATTAATACTCCTACCACAGTAGAGAGAGCTGCTCCGGAACCTACACCATAAACGGTAACCGCTGTGGCTATGGCTACTTCAAAGTGGTTGCTGGCACCGATCATGGAGGCAGGAGCTGCTTCCTGATAGCTTAATCCCAGCAATTTGGAAGCTATGTAGCCTATAGTAAAAATAAATAACACTTGAATAACAAGTGGCAGAGCTATCATGCCTACTGATAAGGGATACTCTATAATGACATCTCCCTGCAACATAAAGAGATAGATCAAAGTGACGAGTAAAGCAATAATAGATATATTGCCCATATTTTTTAGAAAAGTATTATCATACCATTCTTTACCGCGACGCTTAATTAGTTGAGTCCGGGAGATATATCCTGCAACTAAAGAAACACCTACATATAACATAACACTGAAAAAAATAGTCAGAAAAGGTATAGGCATCTCAGTTTCACCCAGTAAAAATGTCCCTAATGGAGCATAGAGTACCAACATGGTCAGGGAATTAATTGCCACGAGGATGAGGGTCAATCCCATAAAACCTTTAGCCAGGTAGCTGAATACCAACACCATGGCAGTACAGGGAGCAATTCCTAAAAGAATCATTCCTGCCATGTATTCTTCCGCCAATTGAGGATCTAGAAATGGGGCCCATACTATACGGAAAAACAGCCAGGCAAAAAAGAACATGCTGAAGGGTTTGATTAACCAGTTAACTACCAGGGTTAACACAACTGCCCTGGGAGCTTTTGCGGCATTAACGACTTCGCTGAAATCGATCTGCAGCATGATGGGATACATCATGGCAAAAAGAAGAATGGCGATAGGAATGTTCACTTCTGCAACCTGAATTTGGCTTAAGAATTGCGCTGCTCCAGGAATAATTCTTCCCAGCATTATCCCTGTAATAATGCATAGCGCAACCCAGACTGTAAGATACTTATGAAAAAAACTGAGCTGATAACTTTTTTCTTTCATACAAGCACTCCTCTGAAAATGATAATAAATATATCAGTACACAGAATGACAAGCTGGCAGCCCTGAAAAGAGCATATTATTCAGCTCATTCTGACCGTAATCCCGGCTTTCTTCTGAATCATTATCCTCAACAAAACTTACCGGCTAAGTAAAATCTTTCGTTCATTATATTTATCGGTTCCGTTGAATTTTTGCTATTTCCACTGGATCTTGTTCACAGACACTGATACACTTCAACCGATCTTTTGTTATCTGTGCACTCTCTTCCAAATGAGACATTACCCATTGCAATGCATCGCTCACAACTCTGGAAGGATTATCGGGTTTTTTATAATATACCCAGCGTCCTTTTTTATAGCTGTCGATCAATCCGGCTTCTTTAAGGATAGACAGGTGCTTGGATACTGTTGAGGGTGCATATTCAAGAATTTCTACAATCTGACAAACACAGGGCTCCCGGTCTTTTACCATCATAATTATCCTTAATCTGTTTTCATCTGCCAGAGCCTTACTAATCTTTAATACATTATCCAAGTTATACGCTCCTATGTTTCGCCAAATAACGAATTATTATTACAATTGTATAACATTCTCAGCTTTTGTCAAAACAATGGGACTGATTGAATAGTCCAAAATACCATTAAGTACAATCATTAATTTTTACCAAAAGACAGATAGAAGTGTATTAACTTAACCAGCAGTATTTTAAGGAAATATATTTCTGCTTCCAGTTAGATTACATTTTAAATGTGTTTATTACGTTTACTAAACTCTGCGTCATTGCGGGCTTTGCGTGAGACAATTCTTGATGTTTTTATCTTTTTCTGTATCTGCATCCTGTAAATCCTTCCCATCGATGTAAATTTTCAGGATTCTGTATCTTTCTCCGTGGGCTTTATCCTGTTTCATCATGTATATCCTTGTTAAATCTCTTTTTCTAAGGTATGGATTTCTTTTTTTCTGAAACTCTGTATGAGAAGATTTCAGTCAGTGAGCCTTTTCCTGGTCCAGGAGGGTTTACGACGACAGTCAAGAACAGCATAAATATTTATTTGATCGTCTTCTATGCGATAGTAAATAGCAAAAGGGAATCTTTTGGATAACAGTCTATAATATTTCCCATAAAATACTGGATGTATACCAGCAAAAAGTCTCAACGACTCAATGTCTGAATAAAGGGACTCTAAGAAATATTTCCCAATTCCTTTTTCCTGACGCTCATAAAAGAAATAACCTGACAGCAAATCATTTTTTGCCGAATTGAGTATCCGTATTTTCACGATATTGAATCAGAGATGTTCTTTTTTGCCTTATCCCAATCGACAAAACCGTCTTTTCCCTCTCTTACTGCTTGTTCTCGATCATCCAGAACCTTTCTATGCCAATCGGGTGAGGGATATTCCTCTTGATTTTTGCTCAGCTCTTCCCACAACGATTCCATCATTCTTAGCTTTTCCTGAGTGGTCAGTTTTTTTATATCAATCTTCATATTGATTACCTCTCCAATATTTCATTTACATTATAGCACTAAAATTAAATGAGGTAAACAATCAATTTCAATTGACCGGGATCTAATAAGGTAAGCTTGGTTACAGGATAACTTAATGCCTTCTCTGCGCCTCCGCAGGCTTTGCATAATACAATTCCTGATGTTTATATCTGTTTCAGTATCTGCATCCTCTCTTAATGCAAATTTTTCTGGTTTTTTATTCTTTCTGGACTTATCTCGACTTCATCCCCGTATCATCGATGTAAAACATTTTTTCAGGGTTTTATTTTCAGGGGAGTTCTTCACGCTGATGCAGACATCAGCGCCACCAATGATGAAAAACAGACTCTTTTCAGGCAGTCTTTATCTGAAATCCCATCCTGTTTATCCTGCAAATCGATGTAAATATTCAGGATTCTGTATCATGCTCCGGGGGCTTTATCCTGTTCTATCATGTCAATCCTTGTTAAATCTCTTTCCACCTCTGGAGGATTAGCGGGTTTGACGGGCGCCTCTGCGTGATACAATCTTTTTCCAGGTTGTCTTTCTTATCCAGAAGATCTTTATATCTGCTTAGCGGTCTTTCTTTTTTTGCTTTCTTTCCCCGTTTCTTTTCTCTTCAGTATGACTTTGCGTGATGCTTTCTTATTCTGTATTTTGTTTCTTATGCTGACTCCTGAATTCTGTCTCCTGACTCCTATTTTCCCTTGCGTGATACATTCTCATTCTTTGTTCTTTCCCATTCTGACTCCTGAGAATAGTTTTATTTTCAGAGGAGGAGAGTATAATATTTTCGGGAGGAACGTCTTGATAAGTGAAAAAGAAAAACAAATCATTATAGAATGTGCCAGGAAATTTAAAGTTTCCACACTATATATCTTTGGCTCATCATTGGAGGATAACACTGATTATAACGACATTGACCTGGCGGTAAGAGGTATTAAGCCGGAATTGTTTTTTGATTTTTATGGAGAATTACTGAGGAAATTATCCAAACCCGTCGACGTTGTCGATTTATCTCAGGACTCGTTATTTAACAGGATTATTGAAGAAAAAGGTAGAAAAATATATGGAAGAGCTACTTCGAGAGATTGATGCTGAAAAAGAGTATATCTTAGAGACATTACAGGCTCTGGAAAAAACACTTCAACGCAAAGAACAAACAGTTATAGAATTGGCGGCTATAGCTGCTTTCCTCCACAATGCCTTCAACGGTATGGAAAATATTCAGTCTAGGCTAATAATATAATACATACGAATCATTCATTCTTCACCGGATTTTCTATCCTGTATATTCTCTCTTAATCGATTTAATTTTTTTCTATTTCCCCTAAACGCCGCGGGCTCTGCGCACTCCGCGTGATACAATCTTTTTCCGGGTTTTCTCTGCCATATTTCCCTTTTCGAGTATTTCGTGTGTTTCGTGGTTAAATACTCTGTTTCCCAGGTGCCTTATCTGGCAATTACTCTATTTCCGATCTTCCTTCTCCCATCTTGAATATCCTGCCCATCGATGCAAATTTTCTGGTTTCTGTATCATTTTCCGAGGTCTTTATCCTCTCTGCATCACTCTGTGAATTCCTGTTAAATTCTTCTTTGCTATCTTCCCAAAAGAGGGGTTGAAGATAAAAATATAATCTGCTAATGCCACGTAAAATTCTTTACGGTTCTATGACCGGAATCATTCCCGTTCTTTTAGACTTTTTCTCAGTTGTAAATACACTTTTTTGTTATAGTATAATTGATTATTGATTCAGAGATACACGATTGTTAGCCAGGCTCTGCAAAATGCAATACCCACTCAACAAAGATTAAGCTCATTCAGGAAGAAAAGTAACGCTTGAAGGAATTATGAAATGGTCTCTTCTAAATCCACCGACACTACCTTCATTACCAACGAACCGGGAGCCAGCCTGAAAGACCGCTTTGCTTCTCTTA
>PWGE01000257.1 GCA_003554345.1 Candidatus Sumerlaeota bacterium
CAAAGTCATACCACGGAGAAGAAATAGGGATTGAAGATAAAGACCGCAAAGGTTAAGAAAGAACGCAAAGCAGAGGAATGTTTTTTGAAAAAGAGAGAACCCAGAAAAAAATGCATCACGCGGAGTTGCAAAGAGGTAAATCCTCCATAGTGAACTTTCAGAATAAGATGCCGATATCGCCAGAGTGAACTGTAAGTCGGAGATCGGCGCTCCCAGGAAAACGGCAAGTTCATAGTGAAGTGAAAGTTTTTTACCAATGTATATTTTATTTTGATAAGTTTAGATTCAGAGGAGAATAAACCACGAAAAACACGAAAGAACACGAAAAAAAGATAATATCATGTTTTCCGGTACTGATTTTCTGTCTTTCTGAATGTTCACTCTGGCGGGTTTGCGGCCTGGCGAGTTTTGCGTGATACATTCTTATTCTTTGTTCTTTCCCATTCTGTCTCCTGTCTCCTGAATTCTAACTCCTGAAGATAGTTTTATTTTCAGAGGAGGTGCAGCGAATGGTATTTGACGGGATTAATCTTTCCGATCATTCGCTTCATAGGATCAGACATTCATGTCTGCCCGGTATTCACTTCATAATTTGTTCCGGCCTGGGCAGAAACGCCGGTCCGCTCCTACGACAGAGGGGGGGGGCGCAAACAGTACTCCATGCTGGGATCTGACCGCGAATAAGCACCAGGTTACAGTTAAACATGCAGATTTGTCTTTTTACCAGGTAATTCAACGGTTCAAAACCATGACAACTCACACATGCATTCACGGCCTAAACCACCAGCACCGCTGCCTGGTAAATTCCCTTCATGTACCAGTACAAGGCACCTTTAAGAAGAGAGTCTTACCCCCAATGAATGGCATCCAGAATATAAGGATTGACAAGCTCAGGATGGGAAGGGAGAACACGTATGGCATAACCCATTTTCCCGCTGTACTCACATTTTATATTGCCGGAAAAAAGGTGTCCTTCCTTTTCTTTATGCTCGGTGTATTTTAGATCAACCACTTTATGGGATCGAAACTCATTATGAATATTTAAAGGTCCATAGTAGACCTGCACCCTGATATCATCGGGTTTGAAGTCTTCTGGTAGCTGAACATATACCTTAACAGGATATTTTGTTCCTATGGTAAGGGATTTCTTCTCAGGGGTCTGGACCTTCTTTATTTCCACTTTATCCCAGTGTTTAAGAACTCTTTTCTTCCACCGGGCTAATTCCTTTGACTTTTTAAATTGATCGCTGGAGAGTCTTTCCCAGTTTTCAGAAGAAGGTAGATAAAATTTCTGGCTATATTCTTCAAGCATACGATTACTGTTAAACACATGACAGATTTTTTGCATGGAAAGTCTCATCATCTCAATCCATTTACCTGGCAACCCATCACGTCCAATATCATAGAAAAGAGGAGCTGTTTCTTTTTCCAGAATATCGTAGAGGGCACGGCTTTCCAGGGCATCCTGATACTCCAGATCCTCGTATTCTTCCCCGTTTCCAATAGACCAGCCCCATTGAGGATCATAGCCCTCACACCACCAGCCATCGAGAATACTGACGTTCAGACCGCCATTCGCAGAAGCTTTCATCCCACTGGTTCCGCTTGCTTCCAGGGGGCGGCGGGGGGTGTTCAACCAGATATCCACACCCTGCACCATGTATCTTGCCACATTAATATCATAATCCTCGATGAAGACAATATGATAACGAAAGGGCTCTTCCTTGGAATACTGGATAATCTTTTTTATCAGTTCCTTTCCTTCCATATCCTGCGGATGAGCTTTTCCTGCAAAGACAATCTGTACCGGTCGATCTTTATTGGTCAGGATTCGTTTCAGGCGTTCAGGATCCCGAAAAAGAAGATTTGCCCGTTTATAACTGGCAAAACGCCTGGCAAATCCCACGGTAAGAGTCTTAGGATTCAAAACATCCTGTATTTCATTTAATTCTGACCGGGAAGCACCGCGCCTTTTGAGCTGTTCATAAAGACGCTTACGAACAAAAGCCACCAGTCTTTCTCTTCTTCTTTCGTGAGTTCCCCAGAGTTCTGAATCTGGTATATGCTGAACTCTCTCCCACACTTTTTTATTATCCGGATCTTCTTTCCAGCGAGGTCCCAGGTAGCGGTTAAAAAGCTGGGACATATCGTGAGAAATAAAGGACGGAATATGAGTACCATTGGTAATATCCATAATAGGAATATCGTCAACAGGTAACTTCCTGAACAGATTTTTCCACATTTCCCGAGAGACTTCACTATGTAACTCGCTGACCCCATTACAATAGGCAGAACTTTTTATGCCAAGCACAGTCATACAAAAATGCTCTTTTTTATCTGAAGGATTTTCCCGACCCAGTGCCATAAAATCATCAAAACTCAGACGGAGTTCTTTCAGGTATTCTGTAAAATATTTTTCCATTAAATCCGGAGAAAAGCGCTCGTTTCCAGCAGGAACGGGGGTATGGGTGGTAAATGAATTTGATGCATAGACAGCTTCAAAAGCTTCCTCATAACTCATATCATATTCAATCATTAACTGACGAATACGTTCCAGAGAACCAAAGGCACAGTGTCCTTCATTAAAATGATACGCCGTGGGGTAGATATTTAATTCGTTGAGAGCTCTTACTCCACCGATTCCTATAAGAACCTCCTGTTTCAGTCGATATTCCCGATCTCCGGCATAGAGCTGGTAGGTAATCTGTTTATCCTCCTCAGAGTTTTCAGGTACATTGGTGTCCAGCATGTAGAGTTCGGTCCGCCCCACCTGAATTTTCCATATCTGGATATACACCTTATGATCATCCATAGGTACCCAGGTCTTGCACGGTTTTCCCTGCGCATTTTTCACCAGGGAAATGGGCATGTTATAAAAGTCATTTGTCTCATAAAATTCCTGCTGCCAGCCTTCACTGTTTAAATACTGACGAAGATACCCCCGATCGTATAAGAGGCCGACTCCTACCAGGGGTAAATTCAAGTCACTGGAAGATTTAATATGGTCGCCGGAGAGGACACCCAATCCCCCGGAATAAAGGGGAAGAGCTTCACACAAACCAAATTCCATGGAAAAATACGCGACGAGTAAATCATGCTTCTTTTTTCCATGCAGGGAGAGTTCTTTCCGATGGCTCATATACCGTTTATATTCAGCCTTCACTCTCTCCATCTGAGATAAATATCCCTCATCTTTTGCTCTCATTTCCAGATTTCTTTGGCTGACTTTTCCCAGAAGCAAAACAGGATTGTGGTGCACTTCCTCCCACAGATCCCTGTCAAGACGACGAAATAAATCAAAAGCTTCAAAATTCCAGAAAATCCAGATATTGTTAGCAAGCTCTTTTAAAAATTGCAGCTTTTTCGGCATTTTGGGATTGACTTCAAAACTATGCAGTGCTCTCATTTTAAATTCTTACCTCCTCATCTTTAGAGCGATTTAATAATATATTTTTCTGCTTCAAATGCAACTCACCTTTAAAAAGTCAGGTATTACAAAGGATAGTTTAAATACCCTGGTGTTTTTCTAACACCATTGTTAATTATGTAGTTAAATACACTAATGTACCATTTTCCTTGATGAAAAGCAAGGATTTTTTCAAGAAACTGGTGTTTCAGGATGTTCGTTTAACTTGTTTATCTTTTCATTTGTAACAAATCAACAAGGAAATCCGTCTCCGATTGAGCTGTCTTTTATAATGAAGCGTTGCACGAAACTCAGGAACAAAAGGGGATAATATAAGTTATAGGTAAAACTACAGTGCACAACTGAGCACAGGTGACTTATTTCAGGGTATTCATCTTTTAATCCAAATAAACGTTACAAAAAGAGGTATTCCCTCCTTTTTTTCTTTCTCAATCCAGGGGAGTCACAGATTGAGTTTCTCTGAAAAACAACAGTGCATCATATCGTTGAGGCAAAATCGTCGCCACGTAGTTTCCCAGATGCTCACGCTCAGGCACATAGGCCACACCTATTGCTCTTTGACCATATCTTTCTATCAATTCCTCTTTCTGGCGCGCTTCCTCATCAAAAAGGAGCCAATAAGAATCTCTGTCGACACCGGCAAGAATATTATCTATAGAGCCCTCTTTTGCAGAAGGAACTTCCATGATTTCCCTGGTAGCCCCCCATTCTCTTCCAGCCATGACCGTACCTTCATAAGTACTGAATCCCACAATAAAAACATTCTCCTCTCCCAGTTCTTCACGTGTCAGCTGTCCAATATTTATCTGACCCTGGTCTTTCATCTCAGTAAAGCGGGCATCTCCCACATGCGTGTTATGAGCCCAGACAATTCCCTGACTTTCTGCCCCATAACGTTCCAGCAGATGATACACTGTATCTTCCATATGTTGCACCCGAATATTCCAGCCTTCTGGTCCACCCAATACAGAGTAGCGACCATGTTTTTCGGCACTCTTAACAACACGGGCATTTTGCAGGGCATTAAAATATTCTTCTTCTCCTTTTTCTTTCAGTTCATCGGAATGCTTATGTAATGCTTCGACCATATCCTGCACTTCTGATTGATAATTCACTCCTTCAAAAAAAGTGGCCCGAGCATACAGCATATTATCATAATCATATTCTTCAAAGACCCGGTACTTTTCTTTAAGAGCGAGGATTTCTTCATCTTCAAAGGAGCCCAGATAGCCTTTTACTTCTTGAATAGATTCTTCAAAACTCTGCATATCCATTCCATAAAACCCCACTCTTTCTTCAGCAGGAAGTTCTTGATTATAGGCACGAAGCCATTCAATCAGAGCCAACACATCCTCATTTGCCCACATCCACTCAGGCCAGCGCTGAAAACTCTCAATGAGCAGCTCACCTGCATCTTCAGCATCAGTTTGCCCTTTCACATACTGATTAACAGGAAAACAGCGGGGCCAGTCTCCTTCTACGGCAATAAATGAAAAGTCTTTCTCCTCAATAAGATTCCGGGATATTTTTTTGCGCCACTCGTAGTACTCAGATGTTCCGTGAGAGGCTTCTCCCAGCAATACCAGCCTTTTTCCCCCGGCTTCATTTATTAAAGAGGAAAGATCCTCTATTGCCTCCAGAGACCGGGCTTCTTCCTGCAGATAGGAGATTAATACTTCCTCAGCTGTTGGCTCTTCTTCCGATAAGCCGATACTTGTACCAACAAGAAATACTATCAGACATATCGAAGTAATTATTACTTTTTTCATAAATGAACCTTCCTCCTTTTCCCTTTTTGCCTGTAGTTAAAATGTATAACATCTCTACGCTATTGCAAGAAAGACAAATGAAACTATGACGCCCAATGGTTTGTTTGCCATCCTAACCTCATTTTTTTCATCCCGCTCAAAACATCATCCTTTTATTTTCACAAACAACTTTTTTCAATAACGTGATTTTTTTACCTATATTTTTACAATTGTTTTTAAAGTGATATAAAATATACAGGAGAACAGGAAAAGAAAGTAATTGTTTATGAAAAAAGGGTTTTCACTCATAGAGCTCATGATAGTTATTGCTATTATCGGCATCGTTATTTCCATCGCAGTACCTGCTTTCATTCGTGCCAGAAGGGTTTCCCAGGCAAGAGCCTGCCAGGCTAATTTGAGGAATATTGCCGGAGGAGTCAGTCAATGGGCTCTGGAAAACCAGGCTGACGATGTGTCTCAGGTTTCATGGGATGAACTTTTAGAACCTCCCTCAGGCATTTCCGACCCCTATCTCAATTCAAGACCTTCCTGTCCCGCCGGCGGGGAATATATCCTGCCCGACAACGATACCTCTCTCGCCTGCACATCCGGTATTGTTGGTCATAACCTGGAATCAGCACGTCTTCCCATCTCCGAGTGGACAACTGAAGACATTTCTTCTGCGGATTGAAACAGCCATCGTTAAGAGATCACCAGAAGATTGGTTATCACTTGGTAAGGGAAAGAATATATAGAAGCCGTTAACAGGTTTCTGCCCGCCTTCAATGAGGGCAGTGTTTTTTCTTTCTATACACTAAAAAAGCGGGGCAAATCAGATGATTCGCCCCGCCTTCATTATCAATAACGTTCAACCCTCAGACTTCCTGACCTCGGCAGGAAACCATGTTAGACAAATTGAGAATTTTATACCAGCTCATAGATCATACGGTAATTCACCTCCGGGTATCGAAATTCTAAGGCGTTCAGTTCAGCAAA
>PWGE01000028.1 GCA_003554345.1 Candidatus Sumerlaeota bacterium
CGGTAAGTCTACTACCCTGGCGGCCCTGATCAATATAATCAACCAGGAGCGAAGTGAAAACATTGTTACTATTGAAGATCCCATTGAATTTGTTCATCCCCATAAAAAATCGATCATTAATCAGCGGGAAGTAGGGGTTCATACTCATTCTTTTGCTAATGCCCTGCGCAGCGCCCTTCGGGAAGACCCTGATGTGCTGCTGGTTGGAGAATTAAGGGACCTGGAAACCATTTCTCTGGCTTTGACCGCCGCAGAAACCGGACATCTGGTTTTTGGAACCCTGCATACCCTTTCTGCTTCTAAGACCGTCGATCGGGTTATCGATGTGTTTCCATCCGGACAGCAGGCTCAGATTCGTACTATGTTTTCAGAAACGATCCTTGCGGTAATTTCCCAGACTCTTATTCCCCGTATGAGCGGTAAAGGGCGGGCGGCCGCCATGGAAATTATGATCGGTACTACCGGTATAAAAAGTCTGATTCGGGAAGGGAAAACCCATCAAATTCCTTCTGCTATCCAGACCGGTAGTCAAAGTGGCATGATGTCAATGGATCAATCATTAAAAGAGCTTTCGCTCAAACGGATTATTTCGAGCCGTGAAGCTCAAAAAAGAGCACACTCACTGAAGTTTTTTTAGAAAAATATATTACAATGGATTATAGTGATAGATGATGATTGAACTTAAACAACTTCTTTTACAGGCATCTTCTCAGGATTTTACGGATATGTTTTTCACGCCGGGGTCTCCTCCGGTGATGAAGGTTAATGGAACTCTGCGTTCTGTGGGAGGCGAGCCCCTTACAGCAGAAATGACACAGGGAATAGCACGCCAGATATTGAATGAGGAACAGTTTGAGGAGTTTAAAACACAGGGAGATTATAACCTTGCTTTTGGCGTTAAAAATGTGGGACGCTTTCGGGTAAATATATATAGACAACGAGGGGCGATTTCAGTTGTTCTGAGAAGAATAGTGACTGATATTCCCCCGCTGGAAGCATTGCGGTTGCCGGAAATAATGGGAAAGCTGGCTCTGGAAAAAATGGGTTTGATTCTGGTAACCGGGGCTACCGGTACCGGTAAATCCACTACTCTTGCCAGTATGGTTGAACATCGCAATCAACAGATGGAAGGACATACGGTAACTATTGAGGACCCCATAGAGTTTCTTCATGTTCATAAAAAGTCGTTGATATCTCAGCGTGAAGTTGGGGTGGATACCCCCTCTTTTCAGGATGCTTTGCAGAATGTTCTGAGGCAGAGTCCGGATGTCATTGTGATTGGGGAGATAAGAAATGCCAGGGTTATGAGTGATGCCCTCTATGCAGCGGAGACCGGTCATCTGGTTTTAGCCACGCTTCATTCTTCCAATACTGTACAGGCTATTGAGAAGATTCTCAGCTTTTTCCCTTCGGAATCTCAAAAACAGGTCTTTGTTCAGCTGGCATACTCTTTAAAAGCCATTCTTTCTCAGCGACTTCTTCCTGAAAAAGGGGAAAAAGGCCAGGTTCCTGCGATTGAGATATTGTTGAACTCCTCCCGTATTCAGGACATGCTTTTGAATCAGAATGTCAAAGATATAAAGCAGGCAGTCAGTGAAGCAACCCAGGAAGGCATGTGCACTTTTGATCAGTCAATATATAAGTTGCATCAGGATGGAATTATTGACGATAAGACGGCGCTTCTTTTTGCAGATAGTCCCAATAATATGAGGTTAAAACTTAAAAATATACAAACCATAACAAATATTTAGGGGTGATAAAAAATGGGTAAAAAAGATAAATCAAAAGGCAATACGGTGGTAAATGCCCTGGAAGAAGCAGGATATATCTCCGATGATATGTTGAAGAAAATTCAGCAGGATAATAAAGAAGCCGGCCAGCGTATCGACGAAGTGCTGGTAGATGAGGGCTTTGTCTCTGAAGATGATGTGTTGAATGCACTGGCAAATCAAATGGGGATGGAAGTGATAGACCTTTCTGAGATTGAAGTTGATACTGAGGCTCTGAAACAGGTCCCTCCCAAGGTGGCTAAACAGTTCAGGGTTTTTCCTGTGAATTATGAAGATGGAACCCTTACCATTGCTATCTCCGATCCCTTAAATGTGCAGGTGGTTGATGATGTTAAGCGTATATTGAGTGTCCCCGTTGAAACAGTGGTGGCGCCAGAGAAAGATATTGAACTGATGCTTCGTAGATATTATGAGAAGAATGAAATCAAGTCCATCATATCTAAAGAGGTGGAGACGGAGACCGATAAGGTCAGGGAAGAAGAAAGAGACCGGAAAATCAAAAGGATGGAAATTGCTGGTGAAGAAGGTGAAGAGGAAAGTACTGAACCGGTTGTTCGTTATATAGACCAGTTATTACAGAAAGCCTATCATGATCGGGCCAGTGATGTTCATATAGAGCCTCAGAAACACGGTCTCCTGGTACGGTTCCGTGTCGATGGTGTCTGCCATACCGTTCCTGCCCCTCCTAAATCATTACAGAAAATGGTCATTTCACGTCTGAAAGTGATGTCGGGGATGGACCCTGCAGAAAAAAGAATTCCCCAGGACGGGCGAATTAAACTTACTATCGATGGGAGAGACCTTGACTTGCGTGTAAGTAGTTTGCCCGCTATTTATGGAGAAAGCGTTGTCATGCGTATCCTCGATCAGAGCAGTGTGCTTCTGGGATTAGGAGATGTGGGATTTCTCCCTGATTCTATTCGAACCTTTGAACAGCTCATTTCCACACCCAATGGTGTTATCCTCATGACCGGTCCTACCGGTAGCGGAAAAACGACCACCCTTTATTCTGCGTTGAGTACCATTAATACCCCCGAAAAGAAAATAATTACCGTTGAACATCCCGTTGAATATCAGCTCGAAGGTATTAATCAGATGCAGGTTAACCATGAGATAGGACTGGGCTTTGCAGCAGGGTTGAAAGCGATGCTGCGACAGTCTCCCGATGTGATTATGGTTGGTGAGATCCGTGACCTGGAAACAGCGGAGTCTGCAGTTGAAGCAGCCCTTACAGGCCATCTGGTCTTCAGCACACTCCATACCAATGATGCGCCCAGTGCGCCGGCCCGTCTTGTGGATATGGGTATTAAACCCTTTTTGGTTGCCTCTGGTTTGCAGGCCGTTATAGCTCAGCGTCTGGTACGGCGTATATGTAATGCCTGTCGTGAAGAATATGAACCTAAAGAAGAAGAATTGGCGGAATTTGGAAAATCCAGGAAGGAATTAGGCGACAGGAAACTGGTCCGGGGGACCGGATGTGATAAATGTTCGGGCACCGGTTATCGCGGTCGTACCGCAATCCATGAGATACTGGTTATGAAACCGGTCATTCGACAGATGATTGTTCGTAATGAATCGGCCTCCCGTATTAAAAAGAAAGCTGTGCAAATGGGAATGAGAACCCTTCGAATGGATGGTTGGGAAAAAATAATACTGGGAATGACCAGTACGCAGGAAGTATTAAAAATAACTCAAAATGATTAAAAAGATATGGCAAGGAGTGAGTAAATATGCTTGAAATGAACCAGTTGCTTAAGGTGGTTGTGGAAAGAGATGCTTCTGACCTTCATCTTTCTGTAGGTAAGCCGCCTGTCATGAGAGTGGGTGGAGTGCTGGAGAATCTGGATAGTGGCGCGCTTACACCGGAAGACACTGAGCATCTGATGAGAGAAATAACGCCGCCTCGCTGTCAGCAGCAAATTCAGGAGGTGGGAAGTACGGACTTTGGTTATGCTTTTAGTGATATTGCCCGTTTCAGAGTGAGTGCTTTTCGCACCAAGGGTAATTACGGGGGGGTTTTGCGTCTGATTCCTTCACGAATCTTCACTTTTGATGAACTGGGATTGGATAAGAGTGTGATCTTGCCTCTTTTACATGCTCCCCGTGGTCTCTTTCTTGTTGTTGGCCCTACCGGGTCCGGAAAAACAACGACCCTCGCTACTATGATGGATTACATAAATACTGAGCGTTACACTCATATGATTACTGTGGAAGACCCTATTGAATATGAACATCCTCATAAGAAAAGTATTGTGACCCACCGGGAACTGCATGTGGATACTCCTTCTTTTGCATTTGCTCTGCGAGGAGCCCTCCGTCAGGATCCGGACGTGATTCTTGTTGGTGAGCTCCGAGACCTCGAAACAATGGAGGCTGCTATTACAGCCGCTGAAACCGGTCACCTGGTATTTGGTACTCTGCATACAATTTCTGCTGCTCAGACCGTGGAACGTATCGTCGATGCTTTTCCCACTAATCAGCAGGAACAGATCCGTTCTCAGCTCGCTGTTTCTCTCAGAGCAGTGATAGCCCAGACCCTGTTGCCCAGGGCGTCAGGGAAAGGGCGTATTGCCGCTTATGAAATAATGATGAACACGGCGGCTATTCAGAACCTCATCCGGGAGAAAAAGACCTATCGTATCACTTCTATTATTCAGACCAGTTCCAAGTTAGGGATGACCACCATGGATGACCACCTGCTGCACCTTTACAATGAAGGGAAAATTACCGGTGAGGTTGCTATTGAACGTGCTCACGATCCCACAACTATGCGGGAAAATATTATTGAGGCTAAAGGACAGGACGAGGAAGAAGCATAAATGATAAGAATAAATAAAGCAAGAAAAATAAACAGGAGCGTGATTTTTAATGGCAAAAAAAGAACGTGAAAACAAGGAAGAAAATCTGGAAAATATAAATCCTGAAGAGCATGCTGCTAAAGCTGACGATGAGAAACGTAAAAAAGATTCTTCAGGAAAGTGGAGTAAGGGAGAAGAGGCAGAAAGACTTCACAGGGAAGGGGCTGGAGAAGGAGACACCGATGAACTGGTAGAAGAAGAGGAGTTGTTAAAAGCCCTTGCTGAACAATCGGGATTTGAATTCAGATCCCTCAAAGACTATACCCTGGAAAATAAGGAATTGCTGGATATTGTTCCGGGACAGCTGGCTCGCCGTTATAAGGTGTTTCCTCTGGAAATTCAGGAAGATGGCACTCTGCTCATCGCTATTTCTGACCCGTTAAATGTACATCTGCTTGATGATCTTCAGCTTTTTACCAATCGTCCGGTAGATGCGGTGGTGGCCAGTGAGTCTGATATTAAGGATCTTATTGAGATTCATTATCGTATGAGCGATGAGTCGCTGGATAAAATTATTGATGAAATGCATACCGATAAGGAAGTTGAACTGGATACTTCAGGGGAAGTGAACTTGAGCAACCTGGAAGAAATATCCAGTTCGCCAACTATTATAAAATTGGTCGACCTCATCCTTTTGCAGGCTATTAAGGATAGAGCCAGTGACCTTCATATCGAGCCTTTTGAAGAAAAAACGCGCGTAAGATACCGTGTCGATGGGCTTCTTCGAGAATTGCCTCCTCCCCCCAAACATCTGCACGTGGGGATTATCTCTCGAATAAAGGTTATGGCGAATCTTGATATCTCCGAAACCCGTAAGCCCCAGGATGGAAGAATTCGTTTGAATGTGGGTGGGAAGGAAATTGACTTGCGTGTGGCAACTCTCCCAACCGTGAGAGGTGAAGGTATCGCCATGCGTATTCTTGATAAATCAGTTATGATGATGGGCCTTGAACAAATCGGAATGGATCCGGATGTTCTTGAAGATTTTGATAAAATCATCCATAAACCCAATGGTATTATTCTTGTCACCGGTCCTACCGGTTGCGGAAAAACGACCACTCTCTATGCCGCTTTTTCCAAAATTAATGACCCGGAAGATAAATTGATTTCTACGGAAGACCCCGTCGAATATGAATTGTCCGGAGTAATCCAGGTCAATATTAATCCACGTGTGGGTTTGACTTTTGCTAATTCTCTCAGGGCTATTCTTCGTCAGGACCCTGATAAAATAATGGTCGGTGAAGTGCGTGACTTTGAAACGGCACAGATGGCAGTGCAGTCCTCGCTGACCGGTCACCTCGTTTTTAGCACCCTTCATACCAATAGTGCGGCTGCAACATTGACTCGCTTGATTGATATGGGAGTGGAACCATTTCTCATTACCTCATCGCTGGAATGTGTGGTAGGACAGAGGCTCGTCCGAACTATTTGTCCTATGTGCAGGGAATCTTATGAGCCCACTGAAGAGGAATTGATGGAGTTTGGAAAAACTGCCGCTGATGTGAAAGATATTACGTTTTA
>PWGE01000203.1 GCA_003554345.1 Candidatus Sumerlaeota bacterium
ATAACGAAAATTTTCAATATATAGATTGCTCAGTAGTACGAACTTCTAATTATTACTACCGGGAACATCTGGATAAAGAGACAATTCTCGTTTTTGATGAAAAAGACAGGTGTCGGGGATACGGCATTTTCTGGGATACCTACGAACAGGGTTTTATTCTCAAAGAAGCGGGTGTAAGAGATTATGAAGCTTTTAAAGCCATTATTTCCTATTGCTACAGGCGCTTACAGGAAACCAACCACAAAGTAATGATCGTCCAGATGCCACCACAGTCGCCATTTATTGAATACCTTAAAGATCTTCATTATAACATTGAATGGGCATTTCCCCGTGAAAAAGAAGGAGGGAAAATGGGTCGTTTTATCAAATTCCTCCCTCTTTTTGAACAGTTACAGGATTATTTTGAAGAAAGAATTCAATGTTCTTCCTGGCAGGATAAGGATTTTTCCTTTTTACTGGAAACCGACCTGGGGAACATTGTTTTTCATTACAGGAACAGCCAGCTCAACATTTCTGACTCATCAGATGAACGACCTGATTATTCCCTTTCAATCCGGGCAGACTTTTTATTTCGGTTCTTTACCGGCTACTGGAATGTGAGGAGATACGAAGCCAGAACAAATACAACCCTTGAAACAGAGGTTGCACATCTTATGCAGACTCTTTTTCCTGAAAAAGTCAGCTTTTTTTCGGCAGTGGATTATTTTTAATGGGTCTTAAGTCATACATCTCTTCTCCCTATATCAAGCATCAATACGAATGGGATGAAATTATTACTTCCTATCGGATTTTTGAGAATGATAAGCCTCTAAACATAGAAATTGGACCTGGTAAAGGGAAGTCTCTTCTTAACCTGGGAGACCGTTTTCCTGAGAAAAACTTTGTAGGGATGGAAAAAACACCCCGTTGTCTGAAGGAATTTCGTCGTAAAGCAGAGAAGAAAAGATTATCCAATATTTTTGTTTTTCATTGTTTTATCGAAAAGATGTTGGAGGCAAACGTGACCGATAATTCTATTGAGAACTTTATCGTTTTCTTTCCAGATCCCTGGCCCAAGAAAAAACATCGTAAAAGAAGATTTTTACGCAAAAAGGGACTTTCTTTACTTGAAACCAAACTCAAGAAAAACGGAAAAATTTTTATAAAAACCGATTTTATGGACTACTGGGTAGAAATCCTGGGAACAATAAGAGAACTTCGAGGCTTATTCCTGGAATCATTTGGAAAGGTTAAAAGCTGGCAGTCTCCTTTTAATGTTCCCACCAACTACGAGCAAAAGTACTATCGAATGGGAAAAGAACCTTTCTATCTGGTTGTACAGAAAATTTAGAGTCATGGAGAGATAGATAATGAAACGAAAGAAGCATCTGGTCATCATTCCTGATGGGCTGGCCGACTATCCCCTGGCTGATTATGGAAATAAAACTATTATGGAAATTGCCTCCACGCCGTACCTGGATCGCCTGGCTGCACAGGGGTTGATGGGTACTGTGCAGACCATACCAGATGATTTTCCTCCCGGAAGCGATGTCGCCAATATGAATATCATGGGATACGATCCCCGTCATTATTATACCGGGAGAGCTTCCATCGAAGCCCTGAGCCTCGGTATCAGGATGCAGCCCAATCAACTTGCTTTCCGGATGAACCTGGTAGATATAGAAAACGGTATTATGAAAGATTATAGCGGTCACCATATTTCTACAGAAGATGCTGGAGCATATATCGAACTACTTCAGAAAAAACTTCAAAATGAGAGGTATTCTTTCTATAAAGGGACGTCGTACCGGCACATTTTTCTTCTGACAACCGACGAAGAAAAGGCTGGCACCGAGGGTATTGACACCACGCCACCTCATGATATTTCCGGAAAGGAGACTGTTTCCTGTCTTCCGAAAGGTAAGTATGCCAGGGAACTTAACGAAGTGATAGAAAAAAGCGGCACTCTTTTTGCGGAACATCGGCAGGAGCTGCCGGGAAATATTACACATGGATGGGTTTGGGGAGAAGGAGTCACTCCCAAATTCACCTCTTTTTGCCAGAATACCGGCTTGAAAGGGGGTATAGTTACAGCGGTCGACCTCTTAAAAGGCATTGCAGTGGGAGCCGATATGGAAATATTAGATGTGCCCGGTATAACTGGTTTTATTGATACAAACTATAAAGGGAAAATTGAAAAAGCCCTGCAGGCTCTGAATGGTTCCCTGGATTACGTATATTTACATGTCGAAGCACCTGACGAATCCGGTCATGTTGGCAATGTTCAGTATAAAATACAGAGCCTGGAAGATATAGACCGTCATATTTTCAAAAAAGTGGTTGAAGAATTGGAAGATAATAAAGACTTTAATGTCCTTATCATGCCGGACCATTTTACACCTGTTGCTCTACGTACTCATACCAGAGATCCCGTCCCCTTTCTTATGTTAAAAAACTTTAATAAAATGAAATCTACCAATAAAAGATTTACTGAATTGAACGCTCAGAAAAGTAATATGTATTTTGAAACCTGCAGTAAATTGTTGCAGGAATTTTATTCATAAAGGAGTGCAAAGCGTGGATATTATCGTTCAGAAGTTTGGGGGGAGCTCTGTAGCCAACCCTGAGCTTATCACTAAGGCTGCTAAGAAAGCTATAAAAGCAAAAGAAGATGGTTACGGAGTAGTTGTAGTAGTAAGCGCCATGGGTAAAACAACCGATAATCTGCTGGAACTCACCTCACAGATTTCTTCCTCGCCACCGCCTCGTGAGATGGACATGTTGCTGGCTACCGGCGAACAGGTTACTATCTCTCTCTACGCCATAGCAGTTCATGCATCAGGACATGAAGCCATCTCTTTTACCGGTCCCCAGGTTAATATTGTGACTGACAACAGGCATGGACGGGCAAAAATAAAAAGTATCTGCAAAGAACGCATATTCGAAGAATTGCAAAAGGGAAAAATAGTGGTGGTGGCAGGCTTCCAGGGTATAACCGAAAACAATGATATCACTACCTTAGGTCGGGGTGGTTCAGATACCACTGCTGTTGCTCTTGCTGTTTCGCTGGATGCTAAAGAGTGCGACATTTATACCGACGTAGACGGTGTCTATACGGCAGATCCCCGTATTGTTCATAATGCCCGAAAATTAAAGACTATTTCATATGATGAGATGCTGGAACTGGCAAGCGTGGGTGCCAAAGTGCTTCACTCACGGGCAGTAGAATTTGCCAAGAAGTTTGATATGCCTCTGCATGTCCGCTCCAGCTTTCTCGATACCACTGGAACATATGTTACAAAGGAGGAAAAATCCATGGAAAAAGTATTAGTGTCCGGCATAGCCTGTGAAAAGAACGAAGCAAAAGTATCCATTCTTGAGGTACCTGACCGTCCCGGAATTGCGGCGGCCCTTTTCCAGAACCTGGCTTCAAAACAGATTGTGGTGGATATGATTATTAAGAACGTATCAGAGGGCGGCAGAAACGACATATCCTTTACGGTAGTGGACGAGGACCTTGAAGCAGCTCTTAATATCGCGAAAGAATTTCAGGGAAAATATGATGCTAAAAACGTCATATGGGATAAATCAGTGGCAAAGATTTCAGTAGTGGGGGTAGGAATGAAAAGCCACAGCGGCGTAGCAGCTATGATGTTTCAGGCCCTGGCAAATAAAGGTATCAATATTGATATGATCAGTACTTCAGAAATTAAAATTTCCTGTATTATACCTCTGTCAGATGCTGATAAGGCTGTGAAGTCCATACACGAAACATTTCATCTTGCCGATAATATTGAATTTATGGGTGATATTGAAAAAAACAGCTGAAAGGTACTGAAGAACAATGGATAAGGGTTCTCCGAATTCTTCGTCACTCCCTCTTAATCCATCTCAAAAAGAGGCAGTGGAACATACCGAAGGAGCTGTTCTTGTTCTTGCCGGTGCCGGCAGCGGTAAAACCCGGGTAATTACTTCCAAAATTATCTCCCTGCTGGAAAAAAAGCTCTGTCATGCCGGCGAAATTATGGCTATCACCTTTACCAATAAAGCAGCTGATGAAATGAAAAGCCGTATCCATTCTACTTCAGGTGTGTCGCCATACTGGGTCTGTACGTTTCATCGTATGGGATCTGCCCTGTTGAGAAGGACTCCTGCTTTTTTGTCCCGCATTCAGCGAGATGACTCCTTTACCATTCTTGATAATAACGCGCAACTTCGCATAATACGAAACCTGTTGAAAAGTTTAAGGTTAGACAGTAAAAAGTGTCCTCCTCCCTACGTGCGGAGTATGATACGTGCCATCAAGAGTACTCCCCACCTTCCTGAGGACCTTGAACATTATCTGGAAGAATACCTGCAAAATGAAACGGAAACGCTTCAGAAAAATTACCGTCAACTATTCCACAGGTACCAGCAGCTGCTGAAAGAAAATAACTCCTTCGATTTTGATGATCTCCTGCTTATTCCCTATCAGCTTTTTGCCTCCCACCCTGAGATATGTGACCGCTGGAGCAGTGTTTTCCATTACATGATGGTTGATGAGTTCCAGGATACCAATACCCTGCAATATGAGTTGATACGAATGCTTGGCAAAAAAATGAGAGGGATAACAGTAGTAGGGGATGATGATCAGACTATATACAGCTGGCGGGGTGCAGTAATAGAAAATTTTGTACGCTTCCAGACTGATTTTTCTCCCTGCCATATTGTCAAGTTAGAAGAAAATTATCGATCCCATGAAAAAATACTTCGGGTGGCCAACAGTATCACGGAAAGTATAGAGGAAAGATATTCGAAAGTATTATATACTTCTCGTAAAGAAGGGGTAGAACCAGTAGCTGTTCACCTCTTTGATGAAAGGGAGGAAGGTAAGTTCGTAGCTGAAAGAATCCTGGCTTTGCAAGAAGAAAAAGGCTTTTCACCTGATGAGTTTGCTGTTTTCTGTCGTACAAACTGGCAGTTCCGTACCATTGAAGATTATCTGCGACAGTATAAAATTCCTTACCAGGTCATAGGAAACATAAAGTTCTACGAACGTAAAGAAATACGTATTCTACTTGACTACCTTCAGTTTATTGTCAATCCGGAAAACCGTCTTATTCTGCGTCAAATAATCAACACTCCTTCAAGATTCATAGGAGAACGCACCTGGCAGCGTTTTGCTGAACACCTGGAAGATAAGGCCATATCCATAACAGATTTTTGGTCAGAAGAACAGCCAAAAAATGATAAGCTGAAAAAAGTGTATACATTTTTACGGAAGATGAAAGAATTACATGAAATGAGCCTGAAGCACCCACCCTCTCAGGTCATTGAGGAACTTCTTCATTTCCTGAACTACTATGAGTTTATTACCGCTCAAATTGCTCAAAGTCCCATGGATTCGGAAAACAGGCAGGAAAATGTAAAGACATTTAAGGACGGTATTGAGGCCAGAGAGAAAGATGATCCGGACATATCCCTTAAGGACTATATCGAAGAACTGTCACTCCTTTCTGATGCTGATGAAATTGAAGAAAACAGCAAGGTACATCTTATGACCATGCACTGTGCCAAGGGACTGGAGTACAGTGTTGTCTTAATAACCGGGCTGGAAGAAGGCATTTTACCTCATCATCGCTCAATGGATGAACCCGCCGCTCATGAAGAGGAAAAACGTCTTTTTTATGTAGCAGTTACCAGGGCTAAAGAGCTTTTATATATAACTTCTGTAAAACAAAGACAACTTTTTGGCAACTTCACCATGATGTTGCCATCAGGCTTTTTAAATGTTTTGCCCCGTGAAGAAATGGAGGTTTTCTCCAATTTTGCCAGCTTTCAACGGGAGCACAGTTCCACCCTGGACAGGGAAAGAGAAACCGAATCTCCCAACAGGCATGATGAGTTGGAAGTAGGGGAAGAAGTCCTGCATCCACAATATGGCAGGGGGTTGATTGTAGACAGAAAAGCCCATACCGTCAAAGTACGTTTCGACGACGAACAGGTACGGACTATTTTCCCGGATATGGTGGCATTAAGATCTTTAAGACGAAACTGAATCATGGCTAAAAAAGACATATTACTGGTAGATGACAATATTCATATTCTGGAAATTCTGGAAATTTCTCTGGGACTGCGATATAATACGTATCGTGCCACAAATGGCCTGGAAGCTCTGGATATATTGAAAGAAAAA
>PWGE01000413.1 GCA_003554345.1 Candidatus Sumerlaeota bacterium
GCGGGCACTGGAACGCACCCGGCAAACCAGGGAAAGATATATTGAAAAAGGCAAGCAGCTCGTAGAATACGCTCGTTCTGAAAACCTTCCCCTTATCGTGGTCGCCGGCAAGGTCTATCATATTGACCCTATTATTCATCATGGCATTCTTCCTATGATATCTCAATATGACGTCGTAGTCATAAATGAAGAAGTGGGAGCAGCATTGGCCGGCGATGTACTGGACAAAGATGATGTTATTACCCAGTGGACATACCACAACAGGGTTTCTAAGAGTGCGGTCTGGCTTAAAGAGGAAGAGTATTCACCGGCTGGTTTTATACAACTCACCAGTTTTGGTTGTGGCCCTGATGCCGTAACAACCGATATCGTCAGTGGTATTTTAAAAGGGAGCACGGTACCATATATATCTATCAAACTTGACGAAATGTCGACTCTGGGCCCGGCCTCTATACGTGTGGAATCCCTTTTATATGCTTTACATTATCAGCAACCTTCAAAGAAAACCCGTGCCCGTCAAACATTTTCGACAACACAGGACCTGGAAAAGAAACAGACCATCCTCATCCCTCACCTGGCAGATATATACACAGAAGTTTTAGAATCGGTATTTGAATCTTTCGGATATAAAACCATCATCCCGTCCAGACAAAGTGCTGAGAATGTAGAAAAGGCTTTGCATTGTGTGAATAATGACATGTGTTACCCGGCCATGATCGTGGTAGGAGATATCCTTGCCACGCTTGAAGAGAAAAAAGTAAACCCCGAAAATAATGATATTGTGGTAGGTCTTCCACGGACAGGGGGTCCATGCCGGGTAACCAATTATGCCACCGTGATGCGCCGGGCATTACATAAAAACGGTTACCACTATATACCAGTCGTTACACTGTCTACCACCGGTTCTTTAGAAGCTCTACCGGTGAACCGCTACCAGCTTTTGAAAAAAGCAAGTATGGGATTTCTGCTCGCCGATGTTATCCAGAGTATGGTTTTATCGACTCGTCCCTATGAAAAAAAACCCGGTTCTACTGAGGCACTGCTAAGAGATGTGAAAAAGAGGTTAAAAGGTTTTATTGCCGACAGACCAAACCGTAAAACAATGAAAACTTTTCTCAGCCGTGTTGTAGAAGATTTTAATGCCTTACCTGTTTATGAGCATCGAAACACGCCGGTTGGGATTGTCGGAGAAATCTATCTCAAGATGAATAGTTTTTCCAATAACTACCTGGCGCGCTGGCTGGAAAAGAATGGATATGAAGCCGTAATTCCCGGCTTTCACCATTTTTTAGAAGTCGATTTTCACTCTCAATTATTCAACTGGCAAAAAAGCTTAAGAAAAGATCTGAGCAAAGTTGTACAGAGTGTTATGAAAAAGGCGTTTTTTGATTTCTATCGCAAGGAAATAATTCCTGTAATGAGAGCATATAAACGTCCTCAACCCGACTTTGAAATTGCCGAAGGGCTGAAGGATAATATTGTTTCCAGGGGTATACAGTTTGGTGAGGCATGGTTGCTTCCTCTTGAAATTATGATGCTCTACCGCAAAGGGGTCCGGCATGTCGTTTCCGTTCAGCCTTTTGGGTGTATATCCAATCACGTTATTTCAAAGGGATTACAGAAAAAAATCAGAGAAAACTTCCCCGGATTGCAGTTTATGACACTTGATTATGAAAGCGGTAACACCAATGTTCATATTGCTAATCGTCTTTCCCTGTTCTTTCAATGAAAACATACATCTCCCCGTCCTCTTTCATCTTTTATTTTACCGACCGTGAATAACTATTTCTCGCTTTGAAAATGCAGTCAGGGCAACAGTCTGGTATATGGGTGCCACGATACAGGGAATGCTCAAGAATTGCGGATACAATGCAATTGGCCTGAATATACCTGTATTGTTTCCGCACAATAGCCGGCCTTCATTCTGAAAGAAAATAAAGCTCTCTCTCAGCCGGCTCAATTGCCTGTGAACTGCACGTACCCTTTGTCTGCTTGACTTATGAGGTCCTGCAGGATGCCGATACTGAAACTGAAGAGATTATAACCCGTTTTTCAACTTCTTCTACTCCAGAACTGATGGAACACTGTTCCCCGTGAATCACCGGTAACGCTTTCCTGTTTTTGGAAAGTGGTGCCTTGCTATATAAGCATCCTCTTCTTATGAATACCGGAAATAATGAAACTATTTGTCATTTTATAAAATCAGGATAGGTTATGCACAAAAAAAGAAAGGTGTTTCCCTTAAAAAGCACGTCTTTTCAGCGGAAAATACCGTTAATTTTATCTTTGCCCGCCATTTAATCGATGTAAATCTTTGACTTTTCAACAAATAACCGGTATAATGTTTGTTCAAAGTTATTGTGGCTATATAGCTATTTTTACTTGAGGAGAAAAGGTAATGGATAAAACGTTCTCATTAAAAAAAGAAGATGTAAAAGAAACCTGGTATCATTACGATGCCGAGGGAAAGATACTGGGAAGACTGGCATCTGAAATAGCCTATGTATTACGCGGCAAGCACTCACCTCAATACACTCCGCATGTCAATATGCAATATCATATTATTATAACAAATGCCGATAAGATTAAGGTCACAAGCAACAAGATGGCTGACAAATTTTATTACAGTCACAGTGGATATCCAGGAAGCGTCAAAGAAATGAACCTCGAACATATGATGAAGAAGAACCCTAAAAAAGTACTGCAACTGGCAATCAAACGTATGTTACCCAAAAGCAATCTGGGAAACGATCTCATGAGAAACTTAAAGATTTATGCCGGCCCGGATCATCCCCACAAAGCTCAACAGCCTCTTCCTTTTCCACTGGATGAAAAAGGAAAAAAAACTGCACAAAAAGGAGAATAAGTAATGGCTGAAACAAAAACCGCACCTCAGTCTGAGGAAGAATGTTACTACGAAACCGGCAAAAGAAAAAGTGCCATTGCCCGGGTGTATATGCGGCAAGGAAGTGGCAAAGTTACTGTAAATAAAAAACCCTTGGAAAAATATTTTCCCCGGGAACACTCTCAGGTTACATGTCTCAAACCATTAGATGTTACCAATCTTTCCAATAAGTTCGATATCACTGCCACCGTAAAAGGCGGTGGTATAAACAGCCAGGCCGAGGCCTTACGACATGGCATAGCCCGTGCTATCCTGCAATACAATGATACTTTCCGAAAACTTCTCAAGGATACCGGATTGCTTACCCGTGACCCGCGAATGAAAGAGCGTAAAAAATACGGAAAAAAGGGAGCTCGTGCTGGTTACCAGTTCTCCAAGCGTTAAGAGAAATACCTGTTTCTCATGTGATAATGAGCATTTTATTTTCTCCGGACATATCCTTTGATCTATGCCAATAGCACCTCTTAACTTCTCTGAATAAGAATATTAATGGAAGGATTAAAATATCTCTCCATGAAAAACTGTTGTTTTGAAGAATGCATGAGTTTATACACATACGGGATAATATAAAGTCACTGTAATTAATAATGAAAACCTTGATGCTTCATTTTTTAAATCATCATGATAGAATCTGAGGAGTATTCATGACACTGGAATTAAATCAACGTTTACTTAATCTTCCCCCTTCAGGAATCAGAAAGTTTTTTGAAATCCTTTCCACTATGGAAGATGTTATTTCCCTGGGAGTTGGAGAACCTGATTTCAATACTCCCTGGAATATCCGTGAGTATGCCATCTATTCCCTGGAAAAAGGGCACACAACTTATACTTCTAATTACGGTCTCCTGGAACTACGTCTCCTCATCTCCAAATATCTCAAGCAGCGCTTTCAGGTTGAATACGATGCAGAAAAGGAAATACTGGTAACAGTCGGCGTCAGTGAGGCTGTCGACCTGGTGGTACGAACCCTTCTTAACCCTGGTGATGAAGTCATTATTCCGGAACCATGCTATGTCTCTTATGCCCCTTTAGTCACCCTGGCAGGTGGCTCCCCTGTATCTTACAAGGCATCATATGAAAATAATTTTGAAATAAAAATAGACGAGATAAAGCAACTGGTTTCACAAAAAACCAAGGCCATACTTATCAATTATCCCAATAACCCCACCGGCGCTACCTTCTCAAAATCCGAACTGGAACATCTTTTAAAATTAGCCAGGGAAAATGATTTTTACGTCATCACGGATGAAATCTATGCGGAATTGAGTTACGGACGCAAACATACCTGTTTCTCCTCTTTACCAGGAGCTAAACCCTACACCATTCTACTTTCTGGTTTTTCAAAATCCTTTGCCATGACCGGCTGGCGGGTAGGATACGTTTGTGCTCCTCCTCAGATTCTTTCACAACTGGTTAAAATCCACCAATATAACATTCTCTGCGCACCATCTATTGCTCAAAAAGCTGCCTGTGAAGCTCTGACAAATAAAAAGGATTATATTGATGAGATGAGGGCTCAATATGAACAGCGGATGAATTTCATGTATAAGCGGTTCAAAGAACTGGGATTTAAAGTAGTCAAACCCACCGGGGCTTTCTACATTTTTCCCAACCTTGAACATCTCTCCATGACGGCTGAAGATTTTTGCTGGAAGCTGCTGGAAGAAAAAAGGGTCGCTGCAGTACCGGGAGATGCTTTTGGCGATGGATATGAATATAATATCCGCTGCTCTTATGCCGCCTCTCTCTCCCAGCTTGAGGAAGCAATGAATAGAATAGAAGACTTTGTGTCTTCCTTATGAATATTAATAGATTTATGAAAGGAGGAAAGTATGTTTGAAGGAACATATGTCGCAGTAGTGACACCATTTAAAGATGGAAAGGTTGATGCCGACGCTTTTCAGAAGATTATTGAAAATCTTATTACCAACGGAGTAGATGGCATTGTGCCCTGTGGAACCACAGGTGAATCCGCCACCCTTTCTCATGAGGAACATGTGGAGGTAGTATCACTTGCCAAAAAGTTTGCCGCAGGAAGGGCAAAAATTTTAGCAGGAGCCGGCTCCAATTCCACGGAAGAAGCTCTTGAGCTGTCTCAAAAAATCGCCGATATAGATGTGGACGGCCTTTTAATCATCACCCCTTATTATAACAAGCCCACCCAGGAAGGACTGTATCAGCATTTTAAAAAGGTTGCAGAAAGTGTGAAGGTCCCCATTTGTGTATATAGCGTACCTGGAAGAACCGGCGTGGAAATCGAAGTTGATACTCTTAAACGGCTGGAGGATGATTTTGAAAACATTGTCGCTATCAAAGAGGCTACCGGAGACCTGGATTTCACCTGTGATGTGCTTTCCGACACTTCTCTTTCTGTATTATCAGGGAATGATAACCTTGCCTTCCCCATGATGACCCTTGGCGGCAGCGGGGTGGTTTCAGTGGCAGGAAATATTATTCCTGCAAAGGTCAGCAGTATGATTAATCTCTGCCTGGACAGGGAGTTTTCTAAGGCCCGGGAAATTCATTTTGAATGTCTCAACCTTTTTCGCAAGCTCTTTCTTGAAACCAATCCCATACCGGTGAAAACAGCCGTTCATTTAATGGGAATGGCATCCCTGGAAATGCGTTTACCGCTCTGCCAGATGACAGAAAAGAACCTGGAAATCTTTAAACGTACACTGAAGAAATACAATTTGATCTGATTGACTGAACAGAAGACATAAAAAAAGCCGCTTCAGTTGAAACACTGAAGCGGCTTTTTATTTTATACTCGAAAAGATTTTTGCTATTTTTTCTTCTTTCGCAACAGTTTTAACAACTCTCTGGCAGCCGTTTCCGGTCCTTTTCTTTCCCAACCGGGAATGCCAAGACGACTGCGTATCTGTCCGACAAATACGTCATTCTTCTCAAAAAGGTGAAAAAATTTCCCGGCAAGATTATCGTGCAGCTGACGATATTGAGGGGGACCGAATATATTGGCAAAATAGGAATGGACAAGGCCACTGGTTGTAGTGGTTCCTTTACTCATCACTGTTCCTTCACGAAATACCCGAAGAGCTTCTTCTACCGAAGACATACGTTCAATAACAGTGTGCTCATCGTCTATCTCTTCGTAATTATTGAGATAAAAAACATAATCCAAACGATGTCCCCGTATCACATGTTCATAAGTGGTAACAGGCATAACAATCCGGGCATTCACTCTACCGGCGCCCATAATGATCGACCGGTCAATATGGCCA
>PWGE01000292.1 GCA_003554345.1 Candidatus Sumerlaeota bacterium
ATAATCAAGAGTAATCCGAGGATCCTGAAAAGGAATAGCATAACGCAAGTAGGCATTAATAGGGAAAACAGCAATCACTGCATCCTGTTCTTCTGTAAGATAATAGCCGGCAGTTTGTTCCTCATTGAAACCGGCACATCGAAAATGTGTGTCATCTGTAATAATATAATCAAGGTTGGCATTTGAAATGTCTTCCGCCAGGTGTGGTTCCCACACCCTTTCTGCAAGCCACATTCCCTGAGGTTTTTGACCAAAGCGGTCCTGGAGGTAGGTATTCATTTTTTTCAACTGCCATTTACGAGTCTTACGGGGAATAACACTCATTATAGGCTCATAGTATCCACCTGATAATAATTCCAGTTGCCCACGGCGCACCAGATGTTTTATCTGCTCAATATAAGCCGGCTCATTTTCTTCAAACCAATCCCACAGACAACCTGAATTATGCAGACTGATACGTATATGTGGAAATTGTTCTACAGTTTCAAGAAGAGGAAGATACGATTTTTTAAAGGCATCTTCAATAACAAAATCAAAATTGCCAACCGGCTGATGATTATGAAAGCCAAAGGCGAAAAGTATTTTACCAGCCATTATCGACACTCCCCGGCTTGACTCTCTTTTGCATGGCATCAATCAGTTTATCATTTAATGATTGAGCACCACCAATTCCCATCTGAGCTTGCCGGAAAACCAGAGCGGCTACTTCAATAAGCAATGCCATATTTCTTCCAGGCTTAACCGGAATAATCTTTCTATCAACTTCAACTCCCAGTATTATTTCTTTCTCCTTTTCCAGGCCTGTTCGAGCCAGTGATACTTGCCGCTGTTCAATCAGATGAACCACAAGGCTGATTTTCTTCTGATAGCGTACCCGTCCAAAACCAAAAATCTGTGAAACATCAAAGACACCAATACCGCGTATTTCCATATTATGGCGTACCAGATTAGAACACTTTCCCACCAGGATATCCGGTGTATATTTTTTAATAAAAATGATGTCATCTGCCACCAGCCGATGACCTCTCTCAACAAGCTGCAGCGCACATTCACTTTTCCCCACTCCTCCCTCACCGGTAATCAGGGTTCCCACCCCGAAAATATCGACAAGATCCCCATGCATGGTAATTTCCGGCGCAAAGTAATCTTCCAGGTGATGATACAACTGGCCATGAAAATGGCTGGTAGGAAGAGGTGTTGAAAAAAGAGGGACATGAAATTTTCGACAGAATTCGATAAAAATGGGCGGGATCTTTAATTCAGTTTCAGCAGTGGTAAATATTATACAGGGGATTTCGTAGGAAAAAAATCTTTTCAGGATATATTGCTGGCGTTCTTTATTCAGTGTTTTGAAATAATTAGTTTCAGTAATTCCCATCAACTGAATCCGTTCAAAAGAAAAGTCATCAAAATATCCCGCCAGAGCCAGGCCAGGCCGATTTACCTCAGGAGTTTCTATATGACGAAGCAACCCTGTTTCATCCGTTACCAGTTCCAGCTTTAATTTTTCTCTCAAATGAGAGTAAAGTTCTTTAATAGGCAGATGATTCGGATTATCTTGCATAAATGTTTACTCCGATAAACTTAGATATTAATATGCCCATAATTACCATCTTTTCGCTTGTATACAATGTTAAGTTGTTCATTTTCCTGATTAATAAACACATAAAAATCAGCATGTAGCAGTTCCATTTGCATAATAGCTTCATCCACGGACATTGGCTTTACAATATATGGCTTTTCTTCTATGACCTGAGGAGAAGAATCAATGTCTTCAATCCCCCGCGCATCGACAACCATTTCCCTGTATTTCCGGGAAACAGCTTTTTTTCCTTTATGATGTTTAATTTTTTCTTTAAATTTTTTCAGCTGCCGTTCTACTTTGTCAAACGTTTTATTAAAAGCAGTCATGAGATCAAAATCTTCGGCAGTAGCTTCAGCCTGGACCCTGTTATGCATCACTATTTGCACCCTGAAACGGTTGTCTTCCTTATCCAGAACCACGTCTACATGCACAGGTTCAAGATAAGTCTTTGCCAGTCTTTCTATCCGCTGTTCTATCTCCTGCTGGATTTCCTGTTCACACTCAAAATGACGAGCTGATATCTGAATATTCATTATATTCAGCCTCCTATTTTATGTAAAATTTTTCGCCAAGATAAAACTCCCTGGCTTTCGGGTTTTCAACCAGTTCCCGGGAAGTACCGGAAAGTAATATCTTTCCTTCATGCAACAGATAAGCGCGACATACCACATCAAGGGTTTCACGCACACTATGGTCGGTGATCAGAATCCCCATGCCTTTCTCCTGCAGACTGAAGATAATTGATTGTAAATCAGCAACAGCAATAGGGTCCACACCTGAAAAGGGTTCATCCAACAAAAGAAATGAGGGAGAATGAATCAATGCCCGTCCTATTTCAACACGTCGGCGCTCTCCCCCTGACAGAGTAGAGGCCGGACTTTCCCGAAGATGTTCCATCTTCAGTTCCCCGAGAACTTCTTCCACCTTTCTGCGGCGTTCCTCCTTATTCATATCTGGAATAATCTCAGCTATAGCCATGAGATTCTCATAAACCGTTAACTTTTGAAACACAGATTTTTCCTGGGGCAAATAACCTATACCCATACGTGCCCTTTTATAAATGGGAATATGGGTGATATTCCTGCCATTAAGGAGAATATTTCCGGCATTGGGTTTTAAAAAGCCGACAACCATATTAAAGGTCGTCGTCTTTCCAGCTCCATTCGGGCCAAGTAAACCAACAATTTCCCCCGTCTCAAGTTCAATATCAACGTTTTTCACTACCGTCCGGGAGCCAAACCTTTTGACCAGATTTCGAGCCTCCAGATGTGTCTTCGAATTATTAGTCACTACAAATTTCCTGATCTTTTTTCAAAATACCCAATATTCCTTTATTTGGTACATTTTACAGCATATTACGGGGAGTTCAACAGCATTCAGAATAAAAGAGAATCAAGATAGTACAGCTCATCAGCCACCCCTTTTTTTTCAGATATTTCACCTCCATGCTTTTATTGAGTCACATAAATTGTTGTATCCTTTATTATACCATTTTATGAATACTGGTAACAGTTAAAACAGAAACAATCTGTTTTTTATCAGCTCTTAACCATTCCCTGTTTAATTTATAATTCATTTTAAATTCCTTCATGGGGTACTATTATTTTTGAAACACTTTATCCGTTATTCATGACAGAACCTGCACTTCTTATATCTAACCTCATTTTTGCCTGGATAACTGCAAGATAACAACCAGAACTTTTTACATGTTTCCTGCTTTCCAGAGCGGTTTTTGTCATCAGTGTGAAGAGGCTTTTAATTATCCCCGGGATATTTGATGGTTAACCTGTCATTTCAGTCTTACTTTTTAAGAATCATTTATGAGACAGGCACAGGCTATCTTCTCCCACAATAAAGCAACATTATTTTTTCAATCCCGCCAGTGCATATCTATAACCTTGCCCATATAAAATACAAGCACTTTTTTATATAAATATAAATAACAGGTTCTTTATATTCAGCGATTCAATCTTCATTGAACTATTTCAAAAAACGACTTGTCAGAGCCTGAAAAATGCATTATAATATAAAAGATATATCATAAAAAGGAGGTTTTATGATGAAATATTTTATTATAATGGTATTTGTATCGATGTTTTTTTGTTCTTGGTCCTCAACTGGTGGCATAGATGTTCAAAGAGCATCTCATCTGGATATCTCCCTGGAAAATGTCATTGGAAACAACACTATTACATTAGTAAGTGACAACTACGCAGAAAGCCCTACTCTTTACGTAAGCGGAGATACTCCTGGAGAAGACACTCGACGGAATATTGGTAGGATTCTTAATCCCTTAAACAGCCCTCAAATCGAAGTTTTTGCTACAGTTCCAGTCTTTCTCGGCGAAGGTCCGGAATACACGGAAGGTGACTGGGGGGAATACAGTTACCTTACTGGTCTTACTACCAGTGAAGAATATGTTTTTGCCGGTGGGAACACCGGCGAAGTTGGGGGAGAAGATATCGGAGCTTACATTGTAAAGTATAATAAAAATACCGGGGATTTCCTGCAGTTAAGAAAAAATGAAGAAGCAGGCAACCGTATTTCCGGGCTGTATTATTACCAGGTTGACCAGCCACAAACTTTTTACTTTAATCATGAAAATAACTGGTGGGCACTTGAACCAGGAGAAGACATTACTGAGTATCAAGCTGATGATGCTCTGCTGGCAACACAGGTCTCAAAGGGTGTATATGCCGTTAATCCTGAGGATATTACCGATGCCGGCACAGGAGACAACCATCTTGACAGAAATCAGCGACCCAACCGCTGGGCCCAGTTGGGGCGTAACTGGTGCCGTGATCTCATTTTCGATTATGAACTTGGAGATCTTTTTGTGTCTGCTTCCGGAACCTCTGACTCCTGGGAGCAAGGTTTTTTTGCCCAGAAAAGTTATCCAGCGTATAACGCCCCGGGTATTATCAGACAGATCGGCTATGATCCCTTTATTCCCAATGTTGGTGATGTTTATGGCTGGGAAGATGACGAAGAGGGATTTATTGTTTTGCCTGCTGTAGAAGAAGAACAGCCTGCCCAGGCATGGGTTGGCATGGATCTATATGTATATAACACCTGGGAAAGATATCTTGCAGTTGCTGATTATTATAACCAGAGATTATATATTTATCACGTACTCATTGAAAACGAAGAAGTGGCTCCTCAGCTTATTTTCACCATGGATACAGAAGGCGAGCAGTATACAGATGTTCTCTTTATGGAAAATGATGAACAAGTATATCTTTTTGCCACCCCTATCTTCGACCAGGTCATCCATGTGTATGAGGTGGAATTTACACCAACTTTTTCAGGCAGCTGGTCGCTTTTTCAATAAACCACTTGTCAAAGCAATTCAAAGTGTAGTATAATATATATGCTATTGTAGTTGTCCGGTTATAAGGATAAAAAAATACGTTCATAAAAGTTTCGAGTTATATAAGCAGCATTTAAAAAAAATATAAGCACTGAGTAAAAATCTTTTAAAAGGAGGTACCATGAAAAATTCCGGTTTCACATTAATAGAATTGTTAATTGTTGTTGCCATTATTGCCATTCTGGCGGCAATTGCCATTCCCAACTTTTTACAGGCACAGGTACGTTCCAAAGTTTCGAGGGTTCAAGCCGACATGCGATCTGTGGCTACCGCATTGGAATCATACTACGTAGATCATAATGAGTATATACCTGATTATAGAGCCTGGTGGGAAAATGATGAACGGTACGCCCGGTATCTGCAACGCTTTATTCATTTGACAACCCCTGTTGCCTATATGACGTCAATTCCGGAAGATGCTTTTGCTGAGGGTCCAGCCACTGAAAGAGGAAATCCTTTCCGTGCTCCTTATACCGTGGATTATACAGACGACGGAGAACTTGATCCTATCCTGGCTTTTGATTTTGCACAGCACCATCGGGATAGCGATTATACTAATACAGGGGCTTTTATGCGCGTTGCCCGGGCAGTGGGAGCTCAAACAGAAGAACAAGAACGAGGGATTGCCAACCAGATGCATTGGATTCTGAGAAGTGTCGGGCCGGATGGCATGTCTCGTGTTTTAGGAGATCCAGAAGCAGTTCAATATGACCCCACAAATGGCACAATAAGTGCCGGTCAGATTTATCGTTCAAATATGCGGCAACATTAATACAGGTTTTTAACCATTCCTTCGTTTCACAGGACCTTAAGTTCTGTGGAGGGGTTCTATTATTTTTGAAACGAAATGATAGGGTTTTCTCCAAAAGTTCCAGAATATGCATTCTTTTTATGGCAACTTTATCTCTTCCCTTGCAACTTATTATTTGAATCTGGACTAATCTATACTCCATCTTTTTTATTGAGCACTCCTCTGAAAATAGAAAACCCTGAGGAGTCAGAATTCAGAAGACTGTACTCAGAATGGGAAGAAACAAAGAATAAGAAATGTATCACGCAAAGCCTGCCAAGCCCGCAAAGTAATACCACAGAAAGAATATTTGGAGTAAAGAACAAAGGCCGCAAATCCTACAGAGTGAACTTTCAGGAAGACAGAAAATTAGCACCGGTAAA
>PWGE01000237.1 GCA_003554345.1 Candidatus Sumerlaeota bacterium
CGTAACGCCCCTGCCGGTATTCCACCCGGTCGTAGTCGGTCTGGTCATAGATCCCGTAATACTTAAACGGGCATAATAAGTCCCGGTTAATGGCATCTTTCAGGTAGATTTCATAAATAACATTATCGTCGCAGAGGGCAAAAATATCCCGGTTATCCATGCGAAAGGGAGTAGCTGTCAGCCCGAGCAAAAAATCAGGCTTGAAGTAGTTGATCACTGCCAGGTAGCTATCAGCTGCCGCATGGTGAAACTCATCAACTACAATATAGTCGAAGTAGCCGGGAGAAAATTTCTCCAAATGCCCTTTTCGGCTCAGGGTTTGCACAGAGGCGAAACAGGCGTCTGCCTCAGAATCTTTGTTTTCCCCAGTATAAAAACCGGTCCTTGTATCAGGTGATACAGTCTTGAAAGTATCCTCTGCCTGACGCAAAATCTCTTCGCGGTGGGCTAAAAACAGGACTCGTTTGAAATTAAAACTGTCAAAGGCAGCCAGGTAGGTCTTACCCACACCGGTGGCCGCCACCACCAACCCCTTATCTATCCCCTCTTTCCGGGCATTTTTTAACTCAAAAAGGGCCTCAATCTGCGCACCCCTCGGGTCAGCACCCTCGTCTTCAGCGTGTGCTGCTTCAGTATCCTGTTCAATACGGATATACCGGGGTTTCTTCCAGCCCGCCGTGTACTGTTTCAGCACCTCGTGATCAACTACCCGGGCATCCTGGTTAAAAAGCGTTTCAAAAGAAGAAGCAAACCGATCGAAAGCCCGGGGGTTATTACTGCGCAGAATACTGTAGTTCCACTCCAGGCCGAAGGTTAAAGCAGACCGGGAAAGGTTAGATGAGCCGATAAATATTTCACCATCATCCGGGTAATTGAAAATATAGGCCTTGGGGTGAAATGAGCGAACCTCCTCGGCATAGAAGCGGATATCAACCTGGTCGCCCAAACAATCTTTCAGGTAATATAAAGCAGAGGGTTCGGTTACGGACATGTAGCGTCCGGTCAAGATCCTAATTGTTACTCCCCGCTCAACAGCACTTTTTAAGTACGGAGCAATCAGCCGAGCACCTGATTCCATCAAGAAGGCCACATTGAAACGAATACCGACAGCCCGGTCAATCGCCCCGGCCAGGTAGCTTAGCAGGTGATCGTCTTTGCCTGTTATGGCGCGGTTCATAGTAACAACCCTCTTAAAACTATTTTGCCCCCTGTTATATCAACTAACCCACCCGCTTCAGGAGGCAATTAAGCCAGTACTCGTCAGGGCGGTCTTTACGCACATCCACTGTCTGGAATAATTCTATAATGTCCAGCTCATCAAGCCCTGCAATAAGTTCTTTAAAATCTTCTTCCTTGAAACAGCTAAAGTGGCGACCGTCTTTTTCATAATCACAGTCACCATATTTATATGACATGTAGAAAATTCCACCCTTTTTTAAGTATCCGGCCAGGTGCCTAATTACATCTGCCAACTTCTCTTTTTCAACATGCAAAAGAGAAGCGCAGGCCCAGATGGCATCAAACTGCTCCCGGGAATAGAACTCTTCAAAAGTGCAGTGCTCAACCTGCAGGCCAGTTAGTTCTGAACTTTTTCTTGCCAGCTCACTTGAGCCGTCAAAAGCAACTACTCTGTAACCCCGGTTTAAGAAGTAGAGACTGTCACGTCCGGAACCGCAGCCGGCATCAAGGATCAGGGCACCGGGAGGCAGATGCTGGAGGAAGAAGTGGTATATCTTGGACATGTCGACGTTGAGGGTGTTTTTGCAGTATTTGTCGGCATTTTTGTTGTAGTAGGTGATTGAGTTAGGCAAATGTTACCCACTCCTATATATATTTTTGCTTTAACTCAGGTATTATTTATTATTTTTTTAATTCAATAATCACTGATAGCTACTTCAACTAGAGATAAAGCTTGGCACAAAGTGCCTTTAGTTTCCCGTCCCACTTTGTTCCCCCTGATTACACATTTTAAATTCCAAACACCGCTTATAAAACACGCCCAATTTTTCCACAATTTCCTGATCAAAACCATCAAAGTGAAAAATTAATATGTTGCAGGCCTTCTTCGTAGATTTGAAAAAGTTAATTGATTTACTTTTGTTAATGACTTTTTGTTAATTACGATGATCATTCATATCTTTGGCATTCCACAAATTCAATTACGGTCATTCAAACATTGAGCAGTATCAAAATATATTAACCTTTATAATAGTTGAATATTTTTTTAAATACATATCTTAAATATTTTTACATTTTATTGAGGGTGATTACTTCATTGGCTATATTAAACCAGTAACTAATATCCCATGACCGATTGGCGCTCCTTGAGGTTGAAGGCAATACGTATATTTCCGTTTTGCCGATTCTTACATCTTCACAAATCCCATAATCAACCTCATTGGTGTTTAAAAATATTTTTGCTCCTTTTTTACCGTTGAAAGCAAGTATTTTAGGTTTATATTCAGCAATTTTGACCTCTAACTTTTCTATATCAAAATCGTTACTCCGCAATTCTGCATCATTCCCTGAAACCTTTTTGGCCAAATCGGTTAAGCCTATCTTGTATTTTAACAATTCCCTGTATTGATCCGGTCTGAGCTGAACAGGCGTCAAACCTACCTCAAAAAGAACTTTCCAGAATTTATTCCCTTTTCCAGAATAGTATGCTCCGACATTTGCAGACTTTTTCCCCACTGCAGTTCCACAAAAAAACTACATCAAGCCCCTTATCAAGAAGATCCGGCAAAACTTTTCCAGAATCAAAATTTTCACTGCGTTTACTATGATTACTTTCATTTGAAATCATTTGCCAAGTTACTCCTCTGTGGGATCTCTCACCGCATTAAAGGCTTTGTTGATCTTTTCCAACCAGTGCTCACTTTTTAGTTCATGTTGCCAGATTCTAACTACTATCCATCCTTTTCTTTCCAATGTTTCATTCACTTGTCGGTCCCTCTTTTTATTACTTTCAATTTTATTTTCCCAAAATTCTCTGTTGGTCTCCGGTATCTGCCCGATAGTAGGGTGCCCATGCCAAAACTCCCCGTCAACAAATACTGCAATTTTCTCTTTGGGAAAAACAAAATCCGGGTTACCAAAAAGTTTATAATTGCGTCTCCAACCTTTTATCCCCTGCTCTTTAAACAGCGCAATCAATTTTTTCTCAGTGGCAACATTACCCTTACTACGAACTTTTGACATTATCTCCGAACGTTTCTTTTTGGAAAAAACATCAGCCATAACAAAAAACCCCGTTATGATTTCTTTTTATGCACTATGGCCTCATCCATACCGCAAAAACCCAAAAAGTCACAGTCTTTACACCAGCTTTCATTCCCGCTTTTGACTTTCCTGGAATTAAATTTAAACTGACGATCACGTATGGCGGTGGCTGTTTTTATAACTGTGCTTTTGGCATTCTCTATTGAGTCCTCATCCAAAGGAACTTCCAATTCACGTCTTCCTTCATTATCTTGATCAATGTCCAAATAACGAACCAAGCCTTTTTCCGGTTCATTTTGCAGCTCTTTCTTTTCAGCTACTGCATAAATCCCAAGTTAAAGCCTCATTTCATCTTCATCCAAAGCCTGCTTCCTATCGGAATCCGGCAATCCGGATTTAAAGTCAACCAAAGCAACTCTTGGAGGATCATCACGATGAACAATATCAATGGCTCCAAAACCAAGGCTCCACCGTCACCGTCATCAAACTCAATTAGTGTTTCAAACTCTTTTTCAGGTAAAAAGGTCAAGCTGTTCTTTTCTTGTGCGAAGCAATTGACATAATTGGACACCACTCGCTTACCGTTTACAAATGTTTTCAGCTTGCTCTCCAGTACTATAGCGAAGGCAAAAAACTTACTCTTTCAATCGTATCAGGGTGTCTTCAAGTTGCTCATAATGTAGTGTGGCTTTTTACACATTTAAAGATGTTGAAAATACCCTATAAAAATTTATTTCTTGATAGTTAAGTTGCAACTTGATTCTAATAATCTGAAATTAGACTGAAAGCTCTTGCCATTTCACTATTTTCTGGTAAATGTATTTTTGGTGGCAAAGTTTGCCGTGTAAAATACTGTGGTACTTTTTGACATATCTTATTAAAATCGCATTTATTGCATTTGGTTGTATGGGGGCGCATCGGGAAATCTGAGTTTAAAATCCCTGCTACAGCCCATTCAATATTTGCAAGAGCTGCATCCAGCGCATTTTGTCCTATAGGCACTTCGACTCTTTGGTTATCCTTTAGTAAATGCACACTTCCTGTTTTAGCGTTACCGCCTAAAACTTGTTCGGCAGCACGTGCATATAGCTGAACTTGCAAAGATAATTCAGTCCAGTCCAGTTCTTCTTTCATTTGAGGATTTTCACCGGCTTCCATGGTTTTAAATTCAATTATTTCTGCATTGACAACATTACCCTCATCATCCTCTTTAAGTAATAAATCAATAGAACCGGAAATGAGGCAATAAGCTGCTGGAATTTCAAACCTTACTTCTACTTGTCTTTCTCGGCTAAAATCCTCTCGGTAGGCATTAGCATAGTCTTTAGTAATTTGAACGGCACGGTTCCTTGAATTTTCATAGGCACCGGGTCTGTTTATAGGATCTGTACTTTGGGGTACATGCTTTAAGTGGAACGTGTCAAGAACTATCTGTTCCACCTCTTCTTCAGAGGGGACCCTGGTTGTATATAACTCATGTATTTTTTGAATAGATGTATGGACGGTCTGACCAAAACCGAACATTTCCGGTATAACTGGATTTAATCCAAACCGCTGCCTAAATTGATATCCTTTTGGACAATTTAGATAATACTTTATTTCAGAAAAATGAGTGGGATAATCTGTTTCCTCGACTCTTCTTTGAGGTTGAGTAGATGTAATCCCATCAGGAATCTCTTGCATCCCTTGATTAACATAAGGATATTGTAATAACTGCTGGGTAAAACGTGACCTATTGGCAGAACTCCTTGCACCAGGCAAATTTTCTGCACCTGATATGTACAGGTAGCGTTCTGCGCGTGTAACCGCTGTATAAAACAATCTAATCTCTTCAGGTAAAGTGCTCTGATAAGCGCCTCTACTTATTGCAGGTTGCATTAAATTAGATGGCAACCATCCTGCATAACTTCTATTCCTCTTCGGGAATCTTTGGGCTTGGACATCCACAATAAAAACACAAGGAAATTCCAAGCCTTTCATTTTGTGAACAGTTGATACAGTCACTGCATCCGGTCGTTGAATTAGATCATCCGTTGAAACATTATACCCAGATTCTGCGACATTTCGTAAAAAATTCAACATTTCAGAAAAACGTCTGCTGGAGTCAATACTCATGTAAACTGTTTCAACATCCATAATCATACGACTAAAAAGGCCAATATCTCTCATAACATCTTCACCAAAACTTGATTGAGCTACATTGAAAGCCTCAAGCAAATCATATACTAACTGCTGGGGGTATAAACGTATCCGTGTCGCACCCTGCGGAATGTGTATCCGTCTGCTCCAATCAGCTAGTACCCTTACCAATTCGGTGAATACTGCATGAGGGTAAGCTGGTAAAACTTCGTTGCAGTAAAAATCGTGTAAAATAGTTCTTTCAAGAGGGGCATTACGCAGCAGTTCAAAAGTATCTCGCAAAACTGCAATTTGTGGACGGTCAAACGGACCACCACCAGCTTCCAAGCTAAAAGGTATATTGTGATTGCTTAATACATCTGTAAAAGCAGCATGTCTCGGAGTTCTATCGATATTTGGCTCTCTTGTTGAGCGCATTAATATAGCAAAATCTGCAGGTGTAAGACCTCTTACTGTTCCATTAGCTTCTTCATAGGTGGTACCCAGCAATGTAAGAATACGTTCTACAACCCACTCTGCTTCGGAAGGTCTGTCTGGAAACCATAGTACACTAAAGTCTTGTGGATTGCGGTTGTAAACAGCCCTTGGATTTTTTGGAATACGACTTGGTCCTAACATGGTAGCAGCAAAATTATTCGAAGCCTGAACAATTGGCTCAGTACTTCGAAAGTTTTCTGTCAGTGAATGAACAGAACATTGAGGATAACGATTCTGGAACTCTAAAATATTGCTTACATCAGCCCCCCGCCAAGCATAA
>PWGE01000392.1 GCA_003554345.1 Candidatus Sumerlaeota bacterium
AATGTATGGGAATGGTGTCAGGATTGGTATGCTCATGATTATTACAAAAAGAGTCCGGGGATTAATCCGCAAGGACCATCGGAAGGAGCTTTTCGCGTGCTACGTGGAGGTGCCTGGAGTTCCTATGGCCGGGCATGTAAACCGTCCTTTCGTTATGACAGAAAACCGGAATATCGCTCAAACAACATTGGATTTCGCATTGTTGCGTTGAAGGAAAACTGATAACAATTTGCCTTTTTAATCTGTAAATTCAACAAAATCCGCCCGAATTGTAATTGTGTTTCTTGAAAATAAAAACAGAAAAAGCGTTGTGTCTTCTTGAACAACGTTTGTAAGCGCTATCGCAGAACCATCGGGTATTCCTGCAGTTTGATAGAGATTGGTCATTGCGTCGGTATAGGTGGGATCTTTCAGGGGAATAAAACCGAGCAATCTATATCCGGAACTACGGCCAATTACATTGGAATGAATAATTCGATAATTATTTTGTGAAAGGTTGACTTCAGTTGAACTTACATGAGGGAAACGACCAATAGTAGAGCAACCTGTAAACATCGTTATAATAATGAGTGAAAAAACGCAAATATAAAAAAATCGCAACTTCTTTTTCATATTCTTCCTCCCGGAATCATACTTTGATGATGATCTGTTCATGTTAGAAATTTAAAAGGTTTCTTCTTTAAAATGATAATGGACTTATTATATGACATTTTTGCTGAAATAATTATTTTTTTCATGAATTTATAGTTTGAAATGTAGCCATTCTCCAGGCATTGTATATTTTTTTGAGATAGCTGGTATGATCTGGTTGATTAAATACTCGAGTCATCTATTCCGACTTTTTTGCTGATGGAGTAATCCCTCGTATAAATATTTTTATTTTGCCAGTTCTTTATTTGAAAAAGGCGGCTTGTATCATGATTGACTATTCATGAGAAAGAAGAAGGATTGTATTATTGATAGTTTTTTAATGGAATGGTGGGTATTTTAAAGCCCTTTCAGGTGATTTTTTCGATGAAATGAATTCGCCAGACTCAGAAAAAGAGCGCTGAAAGCTAATAAGGCACAAAAGTTCATTAAGAGAGGGAGGTGGTGCTGACCGGTAAGAGAATAGTTAAGCAAATCGACAAAATAGGTGACAGGGGAAATATATGATAGAGCCCTTGCCACCTCTCCCAGTTCATTAAGTGGGATAAAGATACCACTGATAAAGATAAGAGGAAATCGTATAAGGCTTGAAAACATCATTACCTGGGAGGGTGACCTGACGGCTGGTGAAGCAAGTAGAACACCCAGCGTGGAAAAGCAGAAAGAACCCAAAAAAAGGGCGGGTATAAAAATAAGCAATTGCAGGGGATAGGTAAAGTATATCAATCCAACCAGGGTTACCAGAATATTAATACAGATGCCAAACATCATGCCCGCCAGGATATCGCCCATAATAATGGTATTGATAGTGACCGGATAAGAAAGGAGGCGTTCGTAGGTGCCGGCTTGTTTTTCCCAGGGCGTTATAAGAGGTCCCACTGAAGACGAGGTGAAAAACAATGACATGGCTAAAAGTCCAGGAAAAAAGAAAAATAAATCAAGTTCTCGCCCCATAAAAAAGGAAAGAAAGAGAAAAAAAGGGAATAAAAGCCCAAAAATAATGACGGGAGGCTTATTATAATATATGCGAATATTTTTTTCAGTAACCAGAAAAGTGCTTCTTGCCAGGATAGTATAACTCATTTGCCCTCCTCCGTAAGGGTTAAAAAAACTTCTTCCAGACTCGTTCCCAGTACAGCAAGATGAGTAAAGGCGATATTTTCTTTTTCAGCGAAAGAAGCCAGATGTTTGATAAGTCGATCAGGCGAAGCGGTGGTTATCCTGAACTTATCTCCTCTCTTTTCCACATGCTTAGTCTCTTCGATTTGAGACAGCGAATCAGGGGGAGGCATCCTATCAAAAGAAACTTCTACAGCACAACTCTCTTTAAAGATTCTTTTCAGATTTTCAGGAGTATCGATTGCTGCTATCCTGCCGCGGTTGATGATGGCGATTTGCTCACAGAGTTGATTCGCTTCTTCAATATCATGAGTGGTTAGAAAGATAGTTACTCCTGTCTTTTTCATTTCCAGGATAACTTCTCTTATCAATTTCCGACTGTGGACATCAAGCCCAGCGGTGGGTTCATCAAGAAAAAGTACTTCTGCATTATTTATAAGAGCACATGCAATGCTTACTTTTTGTCTCATACCCTTTGAAAACTCACTGACAGGCTGGTCTTTTTGTTCATAAATGCCCAGTCTTTGCAGTAATTGTTCTGCTTTGCCTGTTATGGTACTTCGCTTGATGCCATAAAAACGCCCTGCCAGAAGGATATTCTGAAGGGGTGTAAGGTCTTTATAGATATTGCTCACCTCGGGAATCACTCCCAGCTTCATTTTGACTTTCAAGGGATCTTTGTCGATATTCCAGCCATTGATATGGACCGTGCCACGATCAGGTTTCAATAAACCGGTGAGCATTCTCAAAGTGGTGGTTTTCCCGGCGCCATTGGGACCAAGAAATCCGAAAATTTCTTCCTTCTTTACAGAGAAAGAGACGTTATCAACCGCTCGAGTTTCCTGAAAAGTTTTCTTAAGATTGTTTACTTTAACAATGGACATACTAATTGCATTCTGTTCCTGCAAAGAAAAGTTGGAATTTCAATTCCATTTTGATTTTTTGGGTTTTTGAGCGCAGTTTAGAGATTGACATTCTTTTTTGGGAGAAGTTTCCAGTGTTTTTAGAAACTCTTCGATTTCCTTTTTGCAGTTTTCAATACCTTTACTGTTGGCTGTGTAATGAACCCAGTATCCGATTTTTTGGGACTTGATGAAGCCATGATGCTTGAGCATTTGGAGATGCTGGGTGACGGTGGGTTGCGCCAGATCCAGTTTTTCTGCTATTTTTGAGACACATAAGCGCTCTTGAAGCAACATCTTCAAGATATTTAATCGGACTTCGCTGGATAACACTTTGAAAAGTTCATGTTTTTTCATTAATAAGCTTTCCGGTGATAAAAATATTTTAAATTACCTTATAGGTAAATTTGAATATACCTTTTTAAAATCTCATGTCAAGGAAAAACAGAAAATATAACGTGGAGACAAGCAGCAGGAAAGCTGCAGAAAAGTTATGACCCTCTATTCGTAAACCTATAAAACATGACGTTATCCTTATCTTCCTTTTTGGATGTATCAAAATGGCAACTCATTATTTCAGGTGAATGTTTCTGTTGATAGAGGTGAAAAAGCCCTTTTTAATGTGATAAAACAAAAGTATCTTTTCAGGTTTTTTGAGAAGTCTGATGTAAGATTGTAGGAAGGAGGTGCTTTTTATGAAAATGATGGAATACGCTCGCCGGTGTTACCTGCAGGATCTACCTTTTCCCGGAAAGTACAGGACGGGAAAGTTTACTTCTATCGATTCTCAGGAAGGGACGATTTGTAAAATAAGCGGACCAGGCGTCATGAAGCGTTTATGGACCACCCATCATCCCGGCGATTGTGTGAAGATGTATGTCTATGTAGATGGTGAAAATGAACCCACTCTCCATGGCTATACCCATGAATTAGCGGCAGCTGCTGAAAAAATATCTTCTCCCGATATCCCTCTCGGCGGGAGTCATTTTAATATGTATAGTACTGTCTTTTATCTTCCTATACGCTTTGAGAAAAGCCTGCGTATTGATATGGAAATAACTGATGAGATCAGGGATGGAGTCTACTGGCAGGTTGATTATGCGAAAGATACAGATGAACATGTGCCAAAAATAGTACAGCAAAAAAAAGAGGGCGAAATACAGCTTTTGTATCCCGGCCTAAATGAGGAGTATGTCAGCAAAATGCCACGTTGGGTAAAAAAAGAGTTTACTTTAGAACTGCAGGGTTGCAAACCAAATGAGCCCATCTTGCTGGAAGGTCCAGCTGTAATAAGAAAAATGGAAATAAACAGTGATGACCTGGATAAAATAGGATTACGAATGGCATTTGATGGAAATTTTAAAGATAACGAAAGACTGGATGGACCCTTTCAGGTTAATGCTCCGCTGCGTTACCTGGTAGGGAAAATCAACAGTGCCTGTATTGAAAGACTGGGCCCAAAAGCGATTATTCATTTTCCCATGCCTTTTCAAAAAGAAGTGGCTATTCAATGTATTACCATGCTGAATGTGGGTGATTTTTATAATAAGTACCGCCTGAACATAAAATTATGGCTCGAACGGGAAGTGCCTGATATAAAGCAGATGTATTATTTTCACGCCCGTTACGCCAGTGCCTGGACCAACGGTGCCGATGACTTTGAATGCTGTTCTATTCGCGGAAAAGGTCATTTCGTTGGTATACATATTTTTGATTCCGGACATAACCATGGTGGGGGAGATAATATCTTTTTTGATGCAGATGGAGAAACTGCCGGTCAGCTTCATGGTATATGTGGTGAGGATTATTTTCATCATGCCTATCATTATACAGGTGCTTTACTCCCTTATGCAGGGTGTCCTGCCCACGGAGATCGTTATCGTCATCATCTGGAGATGCCCATCCCTTTTGAGAAGTCCTTTGTTTTTAACTGGGGTGTTTTTGCGGGACAGAACCCCAAAGCGGTGAGTTTTTGGTATCAGAAGTCATCTGCCAACCTGTCTTCATTCCGGGAATTAACATACCGGGTAACCGGTCCTTTTCCCCTGAAAGATATGGATAAGCTGGCACCGGGGGAAATATTGCCTGAGAAGGCATATCTCGCGGAAGGGCGCTGGTATCCAGGAAAGCAATGGCTCAAACGCTCTCAACAGGGTTTTGTGGATCTATGTCACAGTACCAGGCAATATGAAAAGACATTTGCAGAAGCAGATGGAATATTGTATGCTCATATCTGCTTTGTCCTGGAAACATGGGTATGGGTGGCAAGAGATGTAGAGACCGAATTTCTCATGGGTTGTGATGATCCCATTCGAGTGTATGTAAACGGGGAGTGCCTGCTCAGGGATGAAGGGCGAAATGAGCCTGATCCCTTCATGCTTTTTGACAGGAGAAAAGTCCTTACCCGGGGATTGAACTCTATCAGAGTAGTGGTTGGCAATCTTCCCAATGCCAACTGGTTGTGGTTTGGCTTTTCTCTTGTGTTGCGTAATGATCTTTCTGAGGAAGAGATGTGTTTTCTGACATGAAAAAGGCCGGGCTTTGGTGCCCGACCTCTTCCGCTTTCTGTTCTGAGAAACTTATTGACCGCCTATCCGCCAGATATCTCCGGTACTGATGGTCCCGTTGGTTGGATCGTATACGGTATTGCTCAGAATAGTCACCTTTTCTGAAGACCAATCAACAATTTCCACGCCTTCAGGAGGTGCATGGGTTACAAATACCCCGTCAGGTCCAGGAGAAAGAAGTTGCCAGGTGATAGGCCCACCAAACACTTCATGATAGCGAGGGGGGTCAATATACATCATGGGCCAGTAGTCAAAGTGCCCCTGATGTAGATCATAATCTGACCAACCTGGCCGGGAATCCTGAAAGGGATCCATGGGAATAGATGTGACGTAGGCAATTGGAGTGGTCAGGGGATTTAACCGTTCATCATAAGGAATCATATCGCCATCTTCATGATGCCCGGGAGGGTAAGTATTATGGTCAACATAATATGTTTCCAGGGCTGTTGAAAGAGCCCTCATATCTGCCTCAGCTCTGCTTACTTTGGCACGGGTTTGTGCCTGAAGAAAATTGGGGATTGCGATTGCTGCTAAAATAGCAATAATTGCTACAACAATCAGAAGTTCGATAAGTGTGAATCCGGTTGAGAATTTCTTCATTTTGTCCTCCTTATATATGGTTTTTAATATGTGCCGGTTCGAAATAAACCGGGTAATTTTTTTGATGTTGAATTGGTGGGTTAGGAAAAAAATTACCATATTCCACCTACCCGCCAGATATTACCCCGGCTGATTATGCCGTTTGTGGGATCATAGACTGTATTGTGAGTCATGGTAACCCTTCCTGCTCTGTCAATGGCTTCCCAGCGGGTGGTGTTTTATGCCAGGCAATAATTTCATCAGGACCGTGAGAGGTCAATTGCCAGCT
>PWGE01000304.1 GCA_003554345.1 Candidatus Sumerlaeota bacterium
AAGATATTGAATAACATTTTCCGAACGGATCAAGCCGGTCTTAGAAATTCGCCATTTAAAAAACCGGCTGAAACTGAAATCTTCCGCCCTATCAGCCATTTCCCGCCAGTTCATGCCGGCAGAATAAAGCGCCCCAATAATAGCTCCCATACTGGTTCCAAAAACCGCATCAAAGGTCACATTTTCCTCCTGCAACACCTTGATCACACCAATATGAGCTAATCCCCTGGCAGAGCCACCTCCCAGTACAAGGGCTTTTTTTCCTCCCCACCACCTTTTAAATATTTTCATAATTATCTTCAGTCAGGTCGAACTATCTGCCTGCTGTTTCTCTGCCGTCTTATTTTCATCGGGCAAGAAAAGAGCTTCCACAAAATCTTTTGCTGAAAATTCGCGCAGGTCTTCCACTTCTTCGCCAATACCGATATGAGAAATAGGTATATTATAATCATGGTAGAGACTAACCGCAATCCCCCCTTTTGAAGTACCGTCCAGCTTGGTAATAACCATGCCGGTAAGAGGAAGATGCTCATGAAAGGTTTTCACCTGTGCAAGGGCATTTTGACCGGTAGATGCATCCAGAACAATGACCACCTCATGAGGAGCATCAGGGATAACCTTCTTTGCCACCCGGTTCATTTTTTTCAGTTCATCCAGCAGATTCCCCCTGGTATGGAGGCGACCGGCAGTATCGACCAGTACACAATCAAAACCTTCTTTGTCGGCCTTCTGGAGGGCTTCATAAATCACTGCAGAAGGGTCCGTGTTCATTGGTTTGCTGAAAAAAGTGCAGCCGGCTCGTTCCGCCCAGATCTGCAACTGCTCCACCGCTGCAGCCCGGAAGGTATCTCCGGCAACAATCATTACCCTTTTCCCCTCTTGAACATATTGCCATCCCAATTTTCCAATAGTGGTAGTTTTGCCCACTCCGTTTACACCAATGACAAAGAAAACAAAGGGAGAGGAGCTGAATGCATACGTTTTTTCAGAACCTTCCAGCAGATGAAGTATTTCTTCTTTAAAAAGTTCCAGCAATTGTCCGGGTTCGCGCACTTTCCTTTCGCGAGCCTGTTTTCGCATATCTTCTACAATATCCAGAGCAGGTGTCACCCCCAGATCCGACTGTATAAGAATTGCTTCCATTTCATCAAAAAGTTCATCGTCAACCGTTTTTTTTCCTTTAAAAAGGGTGTCTACGCGATTAACAAAGGTTTCCTGGGTCTTTTTTAACCTATTTTGCAGTTTTTTAAAAAACTTCATAAAACTCTCCTTCTTACGATGCTGCCAGGCGTTCTCTGGCTTCCTGCATATTCATAGAAACAACAGATGAAACCCCGGGGGTTTGCATCGTCACCCCATATATGGTATCAGCATTTTCAATAGTGCGTTTATTATGGGTAATAATAAAAAACTGGGTATCACTGGCAAACTCCTGAATCAAGCCATTTAAAAGAGACACATTATATTCATCAAGGGGGGCATCTATCTCATCCAGAATACAGAAAGGAGACGGACGAAAGGAAAAGAGGGCAAACATAAAAGCAATAGCAGTCAGAGCTTTCTCACCGCCGGATAACAGTGAAATGGCACGCAACTTTTTCCCGGGAGGACTCGCCAGAATATCCAATCCACTTCCCAGGATATCCTTTTCATCGAGGAGATAAAGATCAGCACGACCCCCCTGGAACAACTTTCTAAATATCTCCTTAAAATAAAGGCGGACTTTTTCATAGCATTCTGAAAAGAGTCTGGCACAAATCTCATCAATTTCATGAATAGTTTTTAAAAGCAACTGCTTGGACTTCAACAAATCCTCTTCCTGGGATAAAATAAACTGGTAACGCGAAGAAGTTTTTTCATATTCGGCAATAGCGCGATGATTCACTTCACCAAGCTCTTCCAGTTCTTCTTTCAAAGAGTTTATTTTCCTTTTCAAGGCAGCGGAAGAAAGAGAGGTTTGAAGTTCATCTCCCTGCCAGGCATCCAGTTGCACATTATACTCATCCTGTACCTGAACGATCAGATCTTCCCTTCGGGTAGTCCACTGTGCCAGATTAATCTTTTCATCACTCAGGGCATTTCGCCATTGATTTTCATCTCGCTGCAGTCGTGATATCTCACTGGAAAGTTTTTCCAGCACATTATGCAACGCCGCTCGTTCTTTTTCCACCTCACTCAATTCTGTCTGTACTTCCAGCAAACGCTCACTTTTTTCGTCTTCCTTCTGTTTCAATTCTTCAATTTCCCTGTGCTCATCCTGTCTTTTTTGAGAGAGCAATTCCCCTCGTTCCTTATTCTTCTTCATCTCCTTGTGCAAACGGTCTACTTCCTGTTGCTTATATGTACATTCCTGGAGAAACTGTTTCTTTTTTTCCTTTAAAGAATTTAATATCACTTCCTGATGAGAAAGCTTTTGCATTAATTCCTTATGAAGTTCACCCTGACCATGGAACTCTTTTTCAAAGTCAGCCTTTTTCACCTGAATTTCCTTCAACCTGGTACGCATCTGTCCCAGGTTATTTTGCAGCTGAATCTTTTCTTCAGATCTCTGTCCCTTTTCAATAAGTATTTGAGCACCCTGCTTACGATGTGTTTCCAGGCGTTGCTTCAACTCATTTTTTTCCTGCTGCAAACTTTGCACATCACGCTGTAAATCACGGGCCTTTTCTTTGAGTTTCACGGCAGTTTCATTTTTTTCCGAGAGTTTTTTCTTAAGCTCTTCCCGGCGCCGGGCTGTTTGTGAGCACTCTTTTTCATGCCCATCCAGATGTTTTTGAAGATCAGCAGCACGTTCCTGGAGGCGGGCAAGAGAATTTTTTCTTTCCAGAATGCCAAGCGAACGATGACTTCCTCCCACAATAATCCCTGAGGGATTAAGCAACTCGCCATCCAGTGACACGAAACGCACTGAAAAACGCTCTTTTTTAAGAGCAATCGCATTATCCAGTGTTTCAGTAACCACTGTATTATTCAAAAGATATTGAATAGCAGAAGACGCTGAAGAATCGTACGATATCAATTCAAGCGCTTCTCCTACCACACCCTTTTTGTTTTTCAGGCGGGTCAATTCTTTTTTTGGACGAGGCACATGAATGATATCCAGCGGTATAAAGGTCACTCTACCCAATCGATTTTTCTTGAGATAATCCAGACAAATATTGCAAAAATCCGCATTATTTACCACAATAAACTGCAACGCATTGCCAAGCACCATTTCCAGGGCCACCTGATATTGAGGCGGCACTTTAATGAGATCTGCAACCACTGCTTTCATATCCTTCCACTTATCAGGATTTTTTTTCTTTTCCTTCATCAACGCACGAACCCCGCCATAAAAGCCATCATAATGCTCAATTGAACGATCTAAAACTCTTTTTTCTGATTCCAGAGTCTTCAATTGCATATGACAATTCATGCGTTCTGCCTGTACTTTTTCGAGCTTCTGCTCAGTTTTCTCATATTGACTCTGTAAAACTGCTAAATCGTCATCTGCCAGTCGGATTTTTTCTTCCAGCTCATTCTGATGATGAATAAAGGTCAACTCTTCTTCTTCCAGTTTTTCATATCTTTGCTGATCACGCTCTTTCTGGCGATTCAAAGAGTTCTCTTGCTGTTTATAATACTCTTCATTCGTTTCCAGCACAGCCATTTTCTTTTCTGCTTCACCCACTCTTTCTGAAAGCTGCCGGGCTTTTTCCTCAAATTCTTTTAATCCTTCCAGGTAAGTTTTATTTTGACCCTCCATCTTCTTTAATCGTTCACGATAAGATGCAATCTTTTCCCCGGTCTGGCTGGTTTGCCTGTCAATATATTCCTCATACTGATCCCTGCTAGCCAGTTCTTTCTTTAAATAATGAAAACGTTCCTGCAATTCCTCACACTCACTATTTAGCAGGCGTTCTTCTTCTTCCATCTCTCTGCAACGAGCCTGCTTATTCTTGATAAGGGTTCGGGTATGTTTGATCTCATTTTGCAGGTTAATTCGTTCCTCCCGGAGTCGTTCATAATTCTTCTGAAAGGTCACGGCCTTGCCGCGATCAGTCTCATTCTGCGCTGTCATTTCTTCGATGGAGCTTTGCACGCCTTCTATTTCTTCACGATAATTCTGAATATTCTTTTCCAATTCTTCAATTTTTTGATTTATTCTGTCATACTGCTGATAATAAGCACTCAATTCCAGATTTTTGAGCTCGGAAGCGATTGCTTTATAGCGACGGGCCTTATCCGCCTGGCTTTTTAAATCATGGAGGCTTTCCTTTACTTCTGATAGGATATCCCCAAGGCGTAAAAGATCTTGCTCCACTTTCTCCAGTTGATTGAGGGCTTCATTTTTTCTCCAGCGATAGCGGGTAATACCTGCTGCTTCTTCTATCCAGTTGCGTTTTTCATAAACCGGCGCATTGACAATCTGGTCAATCTGCCCCTGTTCTATTACAGAATAGGCATTTTTACCCAGCCCGGTTCCCCATAGAAGAGACTGTATGTCCTTCAACCGGCAATTTTTCTTATTCAACTGATACACACTATCACCGGAACGATAGAGACGCCTCAAAATGGAAACCTCCGAATGAGAAATGGGGAAAAAGGTGTCCGAATTATCAAATAATAACTGGACTTCAGAAAAGGGGGAAGGATCCTGGCCACGGGCTCCGTTAAAGATGATATCTTCCATCCTCGCCCCTCGCAGGGACTTCACACTCTGTTCTCCCAGCACCCATTTCAAAGCATCACAGATATTGCTTTTGCCACAGCCATTAGGTCCCACAATAACGGTGATACCCGGTGTAAAAGTAAGGGCTGTTTTATAAGGAAAGGATTTGAATCCCTGAAGAATAAACTTTTTTAAGTACATTAATACATCTATTAAAGCAATTTACGGTACAAAAATTATATCCGGCTCATTCTATCACAAGGTGCATAATCTGCAAAATATAAACAAAAGATGATTGCCTTGCAGAATTAATTTTATCGATTATATTAAATTAAAATCAATTTAAAAGCAAGGATGATCTCTTATGAGAATGGTAGATTTAATCATCAAAAAAAGAAACGGAAATGCTTTTAGCAACGAAGAAATCTCCTACATCATCGACCGCTATGTAGGTGGAGAAATACCTGACTACCAGATTTCCGCATTATTAATGGCGATCTACTTTCAGGGAATGAACTTTAAAGAAGTCTCTGTGCTCACCGATAAGATGATGCATTCCGGCGAAACCATGGATTTAACCTCAATTTCCGGTCCCAGGGTTGACAAGCACAGCACCGGAGGAGTGGGAGACAAGGTATCCATCCCCTTAGCTCCACTGGTCGCAAGTGCCGGACTTATAGTTCCCATGGTATCGGGACGCGGGCTTGGTCATACAGGTGGCACCCTTGACAAACTTGAATCCATACCGGGTTTTTCTTCCAGGATAAACAAAAAACATTTTGTCGAATATCTTTCCCGTTCGGGTGCTGTTATTGCAGGACAAACGCATAACTTTGTGCCTGCCGACAAACAGCTCTATGCCCTGCGTGATGTCACAGGCACTGTAGAAAGCATCCCTCTCATCACAGCATCCATAATGAGCAAGAAGCTTGCTTCCGGTACAGATGGACTGGTAATGGATGTCAAAACGGGAAGCGGGGCATTCATGAGCAGCCTCGAAGATGCCCGTCGACTGGCTGATATGCTGGTTGAAACCGGAAAGTTCATGAATAAAAATATTCGTGCAGTCATTACCGATATGAATGAGCCTCTTGGAGAATATGTAGGAAACTCGTTAGAAGTCTACGAAGCCATCGAATTCTTAAAAGGCAGAGGAGAAGAGCGCCTTGGTAAAGTGATCTTCCAACTGGGAAGCCACATGCTTGTACTGGGAGGAATCGTGAACACTCCGGAAGAGGGAATCACTCTTCTTGAAGAAAAAATCAAGAATGGAGAAGCACTCGCCAGATTTGGAGAAATACTTAAAAATCAAGGGGGGGATCCGGCGGTCATTGAAAATCCAGAACGGTTGCCGATTTCAGATAAAAAAGAGGTGTTCTCACTTCCCTATAGCGGTTACATCTCTCACATAAACACCCGCAAAGTAGGACTGGCGG
>PWGE01000436.1 GCA_003554345.1 Candidatus Sumerlaeota bacterium
GTTGAATTCCGTGGTCGGCGGGAGTTGTGACCCGTCGACAGCCATAACCGGCACGTCACTGAGAATCTCGCGCGCCCACTCGTTGATCTCCTCGTGGTTTTCCCACCCATCGCTTTCCGTATGCGAGACGACGAAGCTACTCGCGGAATCAAACTCGTCGGTCGGGTACGCCCCGGGGTATGACGCTCGCTGCAACGCGTCACGTATCTCCTCGCTCGTCCACTCCTCAGGCAGCCGCTGGAACGCGTCCTTATACCGCTCAACGACCCCCGTATCATCGTCCAGATACGCTTCGATCGCCTCAACGTTGGACTCCAACTCGGTAGCGACTCCGTGTTTGTCGATCGGCATTAATTCACGGTCACCTCTGACGACTGTTGGTCCTTCTCCACTGTGACCGTGTAATCCGTCATCGAATCGAACGTCTGGTCGTGACTAATGACCGTGAGCTGCTCGAAACTATCCAATTGTTTCAACTGTGTTACCAAGTTCCGTTTCTTCTCCCGGTCGAGATTTGCCGTCGGTTCATCCAGGAACGCCACACCGACCGACGCTAACTGCTCAAGGATGGCGAGTCGCACTGCGAGCGCAGCTGCCATCTTCTCACCGCCGCTCAGCGTCGTGAATGACTTCCGAACGTCCGCATCGTGCACGACAATCTCGTAATCGCTCGTCCACTCTAACGTCTCCGCGGATGCGCGACGGATCGTCCGGAACAACTCGTTTGCTCGCGTCCCAATCCGATCCGTGATTATCTCGCGCATCTTCGGCCCAGCCTCCCGAACGTTCTCACGCACCCACGTTGCGAACTGTTGATCCGCTTTCATCTCCTTCAACTGCTGGAGCATCTCCTGGCGCTCCGCCAACTTCGCCTCTAACTCCTCAATTTCCTCTCGCGTCTCTTTTAGCGCTTCCTCCTTGTGCTCTAATGACCGCCGATCACCAGCCAGATCCTCTTTGAGCCCATCGATCTCCCTATCAAGTGCCTCGAACCGTTCTTCATCAAACGATGCTTGCGTCTCCTCCAGTTCAGCCTCGGTCTCCCCGAACTCAACTTCGAGATCCTCAAGCTCATCCCTCAATTCCTCGACCTTCCCTCGGCGTTCCTCCACCTGCGACGCCTGCTGCTCGTGCTGCAGATACGTCTGATACGCCGACTCCATCTGTTCCATCGTCCGCTTGACTTCATCGATCTCTTCATCCAGCCCGTCGAACTCGTCTAGCTTGTCCCCAATCTCTTCAAGCGCCGACTGTTCTTCTTCTAACTCAGTACGCTTTTGTTCCAATTCCTCTGGTGCATCCGCATGCTCGTCTACCCGGAACTCTGCCTTCTGATACTCGGTGTGCGCCTCTTCCAAGTCGTCGCGTTCAGCTTCGAAGTCCGGTAGTTCCTCTAACTCGTCTTCTAACTCCGATAACTCCGTCTCAGTCTCTTCCTTCTCATCCTCGAGTCCGTCGAGATCGTCTGCTAACGACTCAATCTTGTCCTGATGATGAGAGATTTTCTCGACGCGTTGCTTGACCTCTTTTGCCGCTTCATGTCGCTCTCGTAGCTCTGCGAGCTGTTCACCGAGATCCGCGCGTTCCGCTTCAATCTCTTCGAGTCGGCCTTCTCGTTTCTCGATCGTCTTCGACCGATGCTGTTCGTTTAACGGCCGGTCGCATGTCGGGCACAGCGCATCGACGTCCGTATTACGCAACCGGGTTAATTGCTCTTCGAGCCGCTCTCGTTCATTCCCAAGTTGCCTCCGATCCGCTTCCTTGTCGTTGATCTCGTCCGCGGTGTCTTCCGGGTCAGTCGTTTCCTCCCACTCTTCTTCGATCTCGGTAATCGTTTCTTCTAACGACTCAATCTCCGCCTCCGTCTCGTCGATTTCCGCCGTCAGTTCCTCAATCTCTTCCCGTAACTCCTCGACTTCGTCTTCGCGGTTCTTCAGCGACTCAATCCGCTCATCGAGTTCCTCATACCGTCCCTTATCAGCTTCAAGCGACTCCAGCGTCGCCTGAGCGTCCTTCAGCGTCTCCGACTGTTCCTCAAGTTGCTCAACTTGGAATTCGAGTGATTGAATCTCCTCTCTCTGTTCGCCACGTCGGTCTTCAAGCGCATCCCGCTCTTCCTCGTCCTCCTCTAACTCATCCAGTCTATCACTCGCGTCCTGATACTGCTGATACCCGTCACGGTTGGCCTCGCACTTCTCTTGGGCCTTCTCGGCTGCTTCAAGCTCTCCCTCAGCCGTTTCCAGTTGCCCCTCTGTCGACTCGATTTCCTGGTCTAACGACTCAACCTCGTTTTCCAGAGACTCAATCTCCTCTTCGACCGCCTCTAACTCCTCGTACTCCGCTTCCTTCTCCGATAACTCACCCTCTTTTCGGTCGATACGCGACTCGATCTCCTCGACTGCTTCAGCCAACGATTCCGATTCCGCTCGCTTGTCCGGCAGGCTCTGCACCTCGCCGGTAAGCGTATCGATGTCCCCTCGAAGGTCCTGCTGTTGCTTCTCGATCGTTTCCGGGATGTCTTTGAGCCGCTTCCACGACTCTTCGTACGCATCGAGATTCAGCAACGCATCGAACGTCGATTGGCGGTTCCCCGCTGTCTGTGCAAAGTCAGAAAGGAATCGTGTCTGGGGCACCCCGATACAGGACTCCCAAAGACTCTGTAACTCGCCTGCGTCTTCCACGTCGAACCGAGCACACAGCCACTTCATCAACTCCGTTTTCGAATCGATGTCCTGATCTACCCACTCGTCACTTGCAGCGTCGTACCGATGCACCCCATAGTTTGCCCGGCCGACCGATCTGGTTACGCGGAATCGCTCCGTGCAGTCCTTCGTCTCTGTGTCGAACGTGACCTCAACGGTTCCCGAACTTGCGCCTTCCCGGACGAAATCCTTGTTGTTGAACGGGAGCGAATCGAATAACGCGAACCCGATCGCTTCCTGAATCGTCGATTTTCCTGCACCGTTCTTACCAAGAACCGCCGTCACACCACCCTCGATCGGGACCACTGTCTGGTCTTCGTACGACTTGATGTCTTCCAGCGTAACTTCCGTGATTCTCATTCGTTCACCACCCCTGCAGCCTCATCAGCCTCAGTACGTGACTCCTCAGATCCCGCGGTTTCTGCAGTGTTGCCATCATCGAACGGATCTTCATCGATATCGAGGACTACGCCGTCGGCTAACTCCGGGAACAAGTTCCGTCGCGCCGAACTCACCGAGTCCTGAATATCTTCTACTGCTTCCTCAGCTTGCGCCATTTGGTGTGCGTTCCCCAGCACGTCAGCGACATCCGACGCGTTCTCAGCGTACATCGACTCCTGAGCGATCGTCTCGAACACACTATCTTCCAACGCTGCCGTGTTCAACTGCCCGTCTTTGAACACCTCGTCCTCATCGATCTCCGAAATGAGTTGCTGCACGTTCGCTGTTCGGATCCCCGTGTTCACTTGGACGTACAACGCGTTACACACATCTTGCGCGTACGCTGCGAGCTCATCCGCCCGGAAATCCCCGCGACTACACTGCAGCGTCCCCGTGAACCGAAGATCAAGAATCGGATCCCGCGGCTCACCACGCGCCGCATACTTCGACTGCCGGCAGTACTCCGTGACCGCCGACTGCTCGCTTTGCACATATTCTTGGAACGCCGCTTCCAACTCGCCTGGCGACTCGTACGTCGTCACGTCGAACTCGATACGGTAGTACGGCCGGCGTTTCGACTCGTGATGAGCCACCTCAAAATCAACTGCGTTGTCGCCTTCGGACGGATCGGAGTTCAGCGAGACTGAATAATACCCGTGCTCCCAGTCGTCCCGACCTTCGCGCGTATTGTGCGCTTCAGGCGACCCCGGATTGTAGATCCAATCACTCGCCTCGTACCGCTTGTGAATATGTCCGAGCGCGAGATAATCCACAACCTCTTTGACGTCCCGAAGCTCAGCGTGTGTCACCGTCCCACCCAGCGTCGGCACCTCGTCTTCCATCCCGAAGTGGGCCAACAACACCGTGAACGCTGGCTCACCGTGCTTCTCGTTCGTCGCTCGAATCCCGTTCGCCACTTGTTGAAGGGCTTTCCCGGCCTTCGCCCCACGCCACTGCAACCCGAACACACGAATCGAGCCATCGAACTCCTCGATATCGATATCGTAGAACCCTGCATACTCTCCCGGATTGTCAGGATTGTACCGCTCGAATCGTGCCGTTTCAGGGTCAGCATCCAGATCTGCTTTCAAAAACACGACGTGCCCGCGTTGATGTAGATAATTCAGCCACGTCACCTTACGTGGCGTCAGATTCTCGTCGTGATTCCCGCGCGACACCAGCACCGGGATATCATCCGGAACGCGCGCGAGTTCCCGTTCAGTTTGATCGAGAACTTTCGGGCGGAGATCCCGAGAGTGGAACAGATCTCCCGGTAACAGGATCGCATCAGTCTCCCGTTCCTCTATCATTTCCTGAAATGCGGCACGCGTGGAGGACATCATGTCGTCCTCGCGTTGGTTTAGTCCGTACTGTCGGTGGCCAAGGTGCGTGTCAGCGATATGCCCAAATGTTAACATTGTGAGTGAATCCTGAGCAGCCCGTGTTCGGTCGAGACCGGAACCAAATTACGTGACTGAGGGTCTATAACTACATTTGACCGGACAGCTATTAAACATCAGACAATCAAAGTGAAAGTGAAACTCGGGTTTAAAACAGTAACACTCGCCGCGTTGTTCACTAGCTGCAAGCCAATTAGTGGAACGGCGCTGCTACAGTTCTTCGAATTGCTTAACGAGTGTAACATCGCGTTTGATTCGCGGCTCAACGACGGGGCTGCGGACATCAATGTCGAGTTGTTCTCGCTGCCACTCCAATCCCGTCTTGCCCGTCCAGACGCCGTACAGCGTGACCTTCGGGAGCACGAGCACGCCGAACATCACCGTCATCACGTAGAGCGTGTTCACGATGTCCACCCAAGGAGCAGTCGCTTTCCGCGGAAGATCGACTGGGAACGCGACATGGTGTGCCCAGATATCCTGTGATCGGGCTCTGTCGACAAACCCGTAGTCGTTGCTGAAGAGGAGTATTCGTTTGCGATTCTCCTTGTCGTAGCGTTCGTAGGCATCGACGATGTCGGCGTCGCCGGTCTCAGACGGGACGATATCGACCGCCCGGTTTGCCATGCGATCACGGAACTCGTAGAGTCCCAGAACACCCATCCGGTTTGCCCCAGCTGGCTGGTCCTTCAGTCGAGCAAACTCCTGTCCGAACGCATCTTCGAGGCTCCGTGTCGAGAACCGATTGTAGTACCAATCGAGTTCCTCCTTGACGCCACCCGAGAGCGCGTACCCGTTTGCCGGCGGCCGACCGCTGCCGTCCGTCGAGCCTGTAACAGGGTCGATGTCGAGAATCTCCGGAATCCGGAATCCGAAAAGGTTCGTGTCATAGGCGACCATGACAGGATTGTGCCCCGCCGTCAGGTCGGGATGCGTGTGCCGATCGAGAAACGAGTCAATTTCGGTCTGGTTCTCTGGGTCGACAAGCCCACCTGCGACCGCCGCTTTGACGTAGTCAGTATGTCCGGGAAGGTCCTCGTACGGGTCCTCACCGAACTGCTGGTGGACTGTGTCCCGACTCTCACGGTAACTCATCGCTCCCTGTGTGAATCGGACTGTGCTCTCCTGATAGTCCCCAAGTTCGATTCGGAACAGTTCACCAACCTCTTCATACGGATGTTTCACGGGGATACTCGTCACCCCGCTGTCGTAGAGTGCATTGAGCACGACAGTAAGGTGTCGACGTGAAATCTCCATTAGACGACCTCCGTGAAATCGATCAACTCAACCGCAGGACGCGGGATGGTCGGAAACACTTGCCCGTAGAACTCGCTCGAATCCAGTAGCAAATAGAACACGTGGTCGGCCCCGTACCGAATCCCCGCCTGGAACGCGATCGCCGACATAAACTTTCGACCAGGAGGGATGTCGACGGCAACGTGGTCGTCCTCGCCGACTCGCTCAATCCCCGCTCGAAAAAA
>PWGE01000434.1 GCA_003554345.1 Candidatus Sumerlaeota bacterium
CCGAACTGTTTAAGATAATTAATGGTGATGAGGTATTGAAGAGGGTCGACTTTGCTTTCAGAGGTTTCAGCTGCCTGGTTGATGAGTATGGCTGATTTCCTTTCTGCCTGATAACGCCTGATTCTGGCTTCCGCTTCTCCCTCTGCTGTGAGGATAAGACTCCTTTTTTGACCTTCAGCAATTTTGATTCGTGATTCCATTTCTCCTTCTGCGTTTAGTATCTTTGCCCTTTTCCCACCTTCTGCTTCTAAAATAGTAGCCCGGCGTGCTCTTTCAGCCCGCATCTGTTTTTCCATTGCAGAACGGATATCGTGGGGTGGGGTAATATCCTGGATTTCCACTCGATTTACTTTTACGCCCCATTTGTCGGTGGCTTCATCAAGAATAAGCCTGAGTTTTCTGTTGATGGTATCTCGTGAAGAAAGTGTTTCGTCCAGGTCAAGCTCACCAATAAGATTTCGTAGAGTAGTCTGGGTAAGTTTTTTTATGGCTTCCGGTACGTTGTTTATTTCATAGGTGGCTTTTACGGGATCGGTTATCTGGTAATATAAGAGCCCGTTGATTTCTATGGTGACATTATCTTTGGTGATTACATTCTGGCTGGGAAAATCATAAACAGTTTCTCTTAAATCAATACGTTCAAACTCACGGACAATTGTGAAGTATTGTCGTGCCCGTCGTTCTACTACCGTCCAGTTAATACGGCGGGGTCTGTCAAAAAAAGGAATAATCATGTTGATTCCGCTCTGAAGAATCCGGTCATATTTGCCAAGTCGTTCAATAACCATTACTTCAGCTTGTTTGATAATATAGATTGATTTAGCAATGAGCACTGCCGCCAGTATGACTAAAACACTCAGAAAAATAAAAGCTTCCATTATGTTTCCTCCTCTATTTTTTGTACCAGCAGGGAGTTTCCATCCACGGATTGAACCCTGATTTTCTGGCTGGCGTCTATTGATTTTCCATCAACACTGCGGGCTTGCCAGACCTCCCCTTTGATGCGTACTCTTCCAGGTTTGCCATGGGGTGGAATTTCCTCTTCTACAATCCCCTGTTTGCCTTCAAGGGCGGATACATTAGTGGGAAGTCGGGGTTTTCTGAAAAGTGCCAGGTAACTTTTTCTGAAGAAAAACAATCCTATAAAAGCCCCGCCCACGAATACAGAAAACTGCAAAAGAAAACTATTCGAAAAGAGAGCAGTGAAACCTGCTAAAATGCCCCCAATGCTGAAAAACAGCAACCCGAAAGGTTCTTCGATTATTTCAACAATTAAAAAAAGAATTGCTACTATCAGCCAGAAGTAAGTGGAGGTCAAAAAACCCATGTATTCCCTCCATCACTTAATCTATTTGTTCAACTGCCGATACAATTTTCACCTTATATTCTTCAAATAAATCGTTTTTATACTCATCAACTGCCATGACCTGTTTGTGGAATTCCAGCTGGTCCTTGATAAGAGGTCTTACTTCTTCAAAAGGTTTGGGTTGAGGAGGGCGCTCATCATGACGGTAGACAATCATATAACCGTTATTTGTTTCGAAGGGTTGGGAAAATTCGCCATTTTCCAGTGAAACCATTATTTCATCCCGATCGGGATGGGAAGGACGGGAAACCCAGCCTACACGTCCGCCGTCTTCATGGTACCTGTCTTCTGAAAAATCAACAGCGACATCTTCGAAGGAGTTTCCTTCCTTCAGTTTTTGATAGGCTTGTTGTACGGTTGTTTCCGCATCTCCTCTTTTACCTTCCGATACCGTAATCTGGCTGATAAGATACTGATCACCTGTTTGAAAATTGTCAATATTTTCTTCGTAATAAGAGCGGGCTTCTTCTTCGCTAACTTCGACTTCTTTAAGAAATTCATCGATGTAGTAACGCCGGAATACTGCTTCTTTCAGAAGCTGGCGACCGCGGAGAATGGTTTCTTCCTCGTCATCAAGAAGATGAAAATAGAAGGCAAAGTTTTCCGCAATCTGGCGAAGAAAACGCTCACGTTGAGTTTTTCTGTTCATTATCTTTTCCAGATCATGCGGACCGACTGCCCATTCCAGTTTTTCTAATGTTATTTCCAGGTCAATTTCGGGAAATGAGAAAAGAGGAGTCTTATAATCCTCTTCATAATCCAGGTCTTCTGGTATTTCCCAGTCTTCCATATATTCATCGAAAAGCTCTGCCTTTTTCTCTTTGACAAGCGAACTGCGTGCAGAGTCAGCAATCATCTGCCGGATTTGGGGTTTTGCTTCTGAAAAGGGTAGTTTCTCTTCTTCTTTTTGTTCGACTAACTGAAAGATTACGTACCCATTTTCACTGGGGAATGGTTCTGATATTTCGTTTTCTTCTAAATTACTGATAAGTTTCCATAAGTCCGGGGACATTCGGTCTTTTTCAATAGTATGTACCAGATCGTCTTCAACATTATATGGAGACTGGGAGTAGGTGAGGATAAGTTCATCGAATTCTTTGGGATTCTCTGTTGCTTTGTGGTAAAGTTCCTGTGCCAGTGCTTCCAGGTTTTCCTGATCTTCGGATTTTGCCGTGGGGACACCCTCCAGAAAGAGATACTTAAAAGAAGCTCGTGGAGGCTGTTGAAAGAAGGAGCTGTATTCTTCATAAAAATCACGCAGCCTTTCCTCACCAAGATCCGGCGTTACTTCGCGGTAGATCCGATTGCTGGTGAGCGTATGAGCAAATTGGGCAGCGTAGTAATGTGTGAAGAAGTTAATGTATGCTTCATCCTTGTATTCATCTCCATACTTTTCCATGAGAAGCCTGTTAAATAATAGTTCATTGAGTGAGAAAACGAGAAATTCAGCATCAGTGGGGAAAGGACGGTTGGTTATGTACGGAGCATGGTTTACCCATTGCTGAGTGGTGTAAAGCTGAATTTCTTCCTTTTCTACGTTCCCCCCCTGGTAGAGTGCTACAATAGAGGGAAGAGAATCTGCTCCTATTCCCAAAAGGGCAAGAAAGATCGTTGCTGTAAATATTTTTTTTAGCATCAGTCCCTGCTTTTTGAGATATTATAACAGTTTTTAAGCTAATATTTCAAGAAATTCCTCAAAAAAAGGGGGATTGTCTATTTGAAAACAGAGTTTTTTGTCAGTAACAGGGTGACTGAAAACGAGAGTGGAAGCATAAAGCATATGAGCGGGATATTTTTTCAAAGCATCCCAGGGTTTAAAAAGGCCGGCTTTCTGTATGATATCTCTTTCGCGGGAAAAACCGTACGTTTTATCCCCAATAACCGGGGTGCCCATATAGTTCATGTGAACCCTTATTTGATGGGTACGTCCTGTGAGAAGTTCGAATTCTACGAGAGAAAACTGGTGGTAGTATTTTAATACCCGGTAAAAAGTTATGGCTTTGCGCTTTGCCTTTTCCAGCACGGTCATTTTATAACGCTTCACAGGATGTCGTCCATAATAGGTTTCGATTTTTCCCTCTGGAGGGGAGAGTCTTCCCAGTAAAAGCCCCCTGTAAAGGCGTTTGATTTTGCGTTCTTTCATCTGCTGCACAAGTGATTTATGAACCCTGTTATCTTTGGCGACAATGAGCAGACCGGCTGTTTCTTTATCCAAACGATGAATGATTCCGGGTCGCTGAGAATGCCCCTCTGAAGAAAGAGGCATGGAGCGGTATAAAAGGCCTTCTACGAGGGTGGGAGAAGTGGTGGAGGGGGCGGGATGAACAATAACACCTGCCGGTTTGTTCACAATCAGTAAATAGTCGTCTTCATGTAAAATATCAAAAGGAACAGGTCGGGGACGGGGTTTTTCTTCAGATGCACACACAAGCGTTAATTGAATTTTATCGCCCTTTTGAACATGATGCTTTTTTTCTTTTACAGTATTTTCATTGATTTGTAACAATCCCTGTTCAATCAACCTTTGAATATGAGAGCGACTTATATCAGGTAAAGCGGAGGAAAGATACTTATCAATCCTTGTTGGAGATTCTTTTTGATACTCAAGATGGATTGTTTTACTTTCAGTCATTATTTATTCGTATGGAAAAGTATTGCATGCCAAAAAGAACTTTTCTTCTCTGGATTCTTTTTCCTTAATTTTTTAAAAGACCTCTTTATTCGGTTTTTGGACCTCGTTAGCTAACATCGGTCTTTTTTTCTGTCAGTCTTGTTCTGATTTATTCAGTTTCATATTGTCTGATAATAATTCTATAAGAATGGTTTAACGGCTTTTATTAATGATTCCATGGCTTTGTGCCGGAAGCCTGGACACCTCTTTTTAACACCAAAGGCTGGCTTTCCTTTCAGAATTCTCATGCCACTCAGTATTGCACCTGTATGTCTTTAAGATCGCCTCTTCTAAATACCCTGTACTGAACAGTACTTCCTTTTATTATATCGCGTATAAAAGAGCGAAAATGTTCTACGCTGAGGATTTCATTGTCGTTGATATGGGTGATAATATCTCCTCTCTGTAATCCACTTCGGGCCTCTCTACTTCCGGGATTGATAGAAGTGACCAGCACTCCACTTTCTTCAAATTCCAGTATATCAGCTATTTCATCTGTAACTTCCTGGATGTTGAATTCCAGAGATGGGCGCTCGATTTTACCGTGCTCTTTCAAAAGCGAACTGATTCTTTTTGCCCGGTTAATGGGTATGGCAAAACCTATGCCTTCTGCTCCGCCACTCCTGGTGAAAATAAAGGTGTTAATCCCGATCACTTGACCGGTACTATCTACAAGAGGACCACCGCTATTACCGGGATTGATTGAAGCATCAGTCTGAATCATGTCCCGATAAACACGCTGGGTCTGTTGGGATTTAATATTACGGTTAACCCCGGAAATAACGCCTACGGTAACTGTTGGTTCAGGACTTTCTATGGCAGGTCCGTACGGATTGCCCAGCGCGATAGACCATTCTCCAGTAAAGAGCTCATCAGAGTTTCCCAGTTTTACGTAAGGAAGATTGTCTCCTTCGATTTTCAGCAGGCATATGTCAGTAAGGGGGTCATTTCCAATGAGTTCTCCATCGAAGACCCTGCCGTCTGGTAAAGTAACTTCAACCTTCTCGGCATCACGTATAACATGACTGTTGGTGAGAATATATCCTTTGCTGTTAATAAGAAAACCCGACCCCACCTTCGGCAAATGTATAATTTCTTCTTCTACTTTGTATTCCAGAGGTCTTCCGAAGAAAAGAGAATCAAAATAGTCAGCGATACTATAGTGTTTGCGCTCGCGACGCTTGACCAGACTTAAACTCACCACTGCGGGAGAAACCTCTTCTACTGCCCTGACAATGGCGTTGCGACGGTTCTGGTAAAGCTCCTCTGCTCCCAGAGAAAAAACAACCAAAAAAATAATAAAAAGACCAAATTTGCGTTTCATAGCTTAATTCTTCCTTATTTGATGGAGGGTGAGATAGGCTTTCCCTTTTTTGTTTAAGGGAAAGGCATAACACGGCAGTTTTACACTTTGAGGTCGAAATGCTTCTTTGAACCTTATAAGAGAACGTTGTTGTTGAGAGGCACCAAGATCCAGATAACGGATTTGCCCCGCATAAGATTGACAGATTTTCCATATGATGAGGCTATGGGCATTAAGATGGTAGTAAGCTCTCTTACCCATGGCAAAAGCATAATGGATAATGTTTTTTCCTCTGTAAAAAAGGGATCCGGCGATAATCTGTTTGTTCTTACAGGCAACGTAAAACTCAAGGGCAGAACCCAACTCCGAAAAAGCATGCTGAAAATAAGATCTTGAATACTTCATGCCTTTCTTTGCGCTGTTTTTGGGGAGTGATTCTTCATAAAGTTTCCATGCCAGCCCGGCAGCCTCTTCTTCCTCATAGAGCTCTACCGTTACCCCTTTTTTAAGAGCTCGCCGGATGTCATTTCGTTTACGGGAAGTATAACAATTCCAGATTTTTTCAGGTGTCCCTTCCAGTTCCAGGATATGTGTTTCATTGTCCTCTTTCAGAATGCCTTCCTGGTATGTGGCAGATTGTAAGGGATTATTATGAATGAGAAGCATATCAGC
>PWGE01000283.1 GCA_003554345.1 Candidatus Sumerlaeota bacterium
AAAATTATCATCAGCATATACCAGTGGAGGGTCACCATAGGCATGAGCGATCAGGCCTTCCGGATTGGGCTCTTCTCCTGTAAATCCCACGTAAATATTTTCTTTATCGTAAAGAACACGCACTTCCGTTTTTTCGTCGGCAGCAGTGCCCACCTTATCAGTATAAAGAGTATCAAAGTAAGGGGCCTCTTCCCAGGCTTCTTCCTCGAGCTTTCCATCAAGGGTTATTTCTTCCTCAGTCGGAATGGCTTTTGTAGATGGTGGAGCAAATAAGCGATACTTAACCTCAGATATATTGTCCGTTCCTTTAAGAGTAGTATAAGGGGCTTCTGCCTTTAAGTAAGGCATTTTATGCCTTTCGAATTCATCTTCTGGAAGATAAGCTGTAAAGGTCAGCTCTTTGTTCTCCTCTGCAGGAACACTAACGTTTTTACCCCAGGGCTTGAAATTCCACCGGTAATCGTCTGTATGCCAGGTTAAGGTATAATTCATTTCTTCTGGTGCCTCGTTTACCAGTTCCAGGGACACTTCGTGTTTCCCAGGTTCTTCTGTGGGATCGGGAATCACTATAGTTTGCTCGTCACGCAAATAAGCGCTGGAATGACGCCATTCATAAGGGGCGACGGCATCAGGTTCATACATGTGGTCTTTTTCTATAACTGCAAAAGTAATATCATCTTCTTCGACAGTGGCGTAAAGTATATGATGGGAATAACCACCTAAATGGTTATAATAGGTTAGCCTGCCGGAAGTGTTCAGGCAAAAGTAATGTATGCCGTCCCGTTCCTGATAATCATAAACATGTAAGTGACCGGTAAAAACGGCAGTAACAGGATAATCTACAAGATGTTCGTGGAGAGCATCCCAGTCAAACAACTCGTCGTCTTCATGTAAATGAAGAGGATGGTGGAAATAAATGAAAATATGCTCAACCTCTTCCTCATATTTTTCCAGTTCTTCTTTCAACCATTCTACCTGGCTATCTGAGAGGGTGTCAAATTCCTGGTCTTCAGAAGTATCAAGTGCTATGAAAAGGCTGTTATATTTCTGAAAGGAATAATAATAATCTTCAAGATCCCACACTTCTTTAAATATGGGGGCGATTTCTTCAGTGGTGACATCATGATTGCCTGTAGAGGGATAGATAGGAGCACTGAAGGGATCTACCTGATCAAAATATCGGTCCCATTCCCTGCGCACCACATCTTCATCGTAGGTATAACCATGAATGAGGTCTCCTACCTGTAACGCGAATGATGGTTGCAACATCTCAGACCACTCTACAAATTCCTCAAAAACTTCGGGATTGTTAAATTGAGAATCACCCCAGACTATAAAATTAAATGTATCGGCGTACACCGACAAAGAACTGCCAATAAAGAACATAAAGATAATGAAATTGATGGTAAGTCTTTTAAAAATAAGTGTTTTCATAGTGCTCACTCCCGGTAAATTTTTATAATATCTTACCGAATTTCTCTCTATTTTCTACAATAAAAATGACTTTTGCAGAGAAGAGACAGACCTGTCAAACGTTGAATAATTCATTTTTTGGTCTCAGATTATATTAAGGGGGAAAGTTTAACAAGAATAAAGAGGATGACAGAAAAAGATTACATATAATAAGGATGCCACCGGCTACCAATGGAATTGCCGGTTATTTTTCGCAGAGGTGTTTCAATTTTCTTTAACACCTTGAGAATAAAAAGCCGAAAACTGCGATTTTTAACATGGAGAAGGAGGGGTTTGGTGATTCGAAATAAGAAAGGATAATCTAAAAACAGGTAGATTAAATGACCTATTCTTCCAATAATTTCCGAATCCTGGAGTTTCAATGTGGGCCCCCAGTGGTTTGATGGAGGCAGGTTATCAAGGCTCACATCATAAAGTCCCAGGTCGTTTGCCATTTCACCCAGCACGGTTTTGGGATAAGGCTGAAAAAAGTGAATAACAGTACAATGAACCTTCATGTCAATATTTAAACCGATGGTCTGCAGAGCGGTTTCTACGGTTTCTTCCGGGGCTGCAAAAAGATTTTGACCGAGCAATTCGATGCCTGCTTCGTGGTAGAGTCTTCCGGCCTTTTGTAATTGTTCAGTGGTCACTTCTTTGTGCATAATGCTATTTCGTATTTTATTATTACCGGATTCTATACCAATAGCGGCACGTCGGCATCCTGATTCTTTCAGGGCATTTACAATCTCAGGGGTTGAAAGGTCTGCACGGACATGGCATAAATACGGTAAACCTATTTCACGGGGGTATTTTTCTGCAAACTCATAGAGCCACTCTTTATTTAAAATAAAGGTATCATCCTGAAAGGCTACAGCACCAAAATCAAGAAATTGGCGGGACCATTTAATTTCTTTTAAAACGTTATCCACACTTCTCCAGCGTACATATTTGCCTGGTTGGAGTGTTTTCAAAACATGATTGAAGCAAAAGTTACAGTGGTAGGGACATCCTCTGCCGGCAATAATATACAGGAGTTTGGCCTGTTTGAGGTGGGGACAGCGTTTTAATATTCCTTCTCGGTCTGGAAAAGGGAGTTCATCAAGGTTTTCTATGAATGGCCGACACGAGTTTCGAATTATGTCACCTTCTCTTTTTACCCATAAATTCTGAATTCTGGAGTAATCCTGACCTTTACTATACGCCTGTACAAGCTCTAATGTTGGATATTCACCCTCACCCTGGCAGATAACATCCACACCATCGTGGCGAATAAATTCCGGGAAGTAGGTGGCATGAGGCCCTCCAAAATAGCTTAAAAAAGAAAACGATTTTTTTAACTCTTTATTAATATGCAGATGAGAAGTGTGAGTGCCTGTAGTCACATGATGAGCGATTATTTGTGGTTGATAAGTTTGGACAAATTCCCGGGTAGCCTCTTCCCCTTCGTTTTCAAATCGCCAGTAATCCACTTCGTATCCATTTCTTTTTAAAACTGAAGCAATGGTGGTGACTCCTAATGGCTCTTGCCCCAGAGTGATTTCATCTAATAAGAATAAAACCTTCATTTAATAACAGTTCCTGAGTTTTTGGAGTAGTTCATTATAACATAAAAAAAATGAAAATTTGTAGAGATGGCCATCGAAAAGCCTGCTAAGATGAAGACTTCCTCTGGTCTGATGTTAAAAACAAAAGTATCTTTATTTTTCTTTAGCAGCCGGCTAAAAGTGCTTGGTTGAAAATAAAGGTGGTTGTGATATTTTATTATAACATTTATCTTCATCTTTTAGCCTTCAACAAGTGATTATATAAGATCAGGTTAAAGAAAGGATGGGTTGGTGAAATCAAGTTTTTCTGATCTTTCTAAGAAACATCCTGATAAAATTGTCTTCTTTTTTTATATATTAACGGCTCTTTTCTTTATTTACTATTTCAGATCGTGGCAATTGGAAGATGCCTTGATAACAATGCGTTATGCCCGTAACTTTGCTCTTGGAAAAGGGCTGGTCTACAATGAAGGTCTGTATGTTCAGGGTTTTACTGCTCCACTGTATACTATCATGCTTGGGATGGTTTACTGGTTGTTTCGTTTTTCAATTTCCCTTCCTTTCCTCGGTGTTGTTATTGCTTATCTATCATTAACAATAGTTGCTTTTAGTGTTTATTATTTTTTGAAAAGAGTTGATTATCCGGTTATAGGCTTTGTTGCAGGTTTGAGTCTTTTTATGCCAAGAATTTTCTGGTTAAGCGCAGGTTCGGAAATGCTTTTTGTAATTGCCCTGGTGTGTCTGGGACTGTTTTTCTATAGCAAGGAATATACAAAATGTGCTTTTTTCTTCATGGGATTGTCTGTCTTCGCTCGTATGGATGCCATATTAATTGTTGGTTTATTTTTAACATATCACATGGTAAAAAAGAGATCAATCAATCCGGGTGAAATATTTGTTCTTATTTTACCGGTTGCTGTATGGTTGATTTTTGCACGATTTTATTTTGGAGAATTTTTGCCCAATACGCTGGCAGTAAAAATGAGCCAATACCGACAACTCATAGAAACAGATCCTGCGATGGCAGAATTTTCGAATAAAATACTTTTCAGCCTCGATTATTTTCCTTTCAGTCAATATTGGTTTATGTTTTTATTTCCTGCCGGCTATTTTCTTCTAAAGAAACAGTTATGGCAAATTAAATTGCTTATTATGTGGGGTGTTTTTCACAACATTGTGTATTTTTATGTGCTTCGGGTTCCCCCTCATTATTTTTGGTACCATACTTATATCACATTTTCATTTATGCTGATCTATATACTGGGGATTTGCTTTGTAGCAATTGTTTTGTTGCCATCTATACTGCATTATGGAAAGGAACTTTTGAACTCATTTTCTTCGGACAATTATATAAGAATGTTGTTTGTTCTGGTTTTAACACTTTTTTTCTTAGTGCCTGTTGGACATACTGCAAAAAGGTTTATTCCTGAAATGTCTCTTTCCCGCCATAATCTTCCCTGGTACCATCATCCAGTATATAAACTGGCAGCTGTATGGATTAATGAAAATTTATCTGAAGATTATACAGTGGCATCTGGAGAGATTGGGTTCCTTGGTTTTTATTGTGATCGCTTTATTTATGATGGTTGTAATCTTATAAATCGAGGCTTTACAATTGAAAATCCGATATATGATGTTTACGTTGGAGTTGGTGAACCTGTTGTAGATTATACCCCGGATGTTATTAATTCCAATTACCGTTTAATCAAAACCTTTCAACCTGAAGGGTATCCGGTGGTAGAAATATGGCTGCGAAGAGATCATGTTTATGATGATAAATAAAGGCACATTTTGCCTTATCACTTAAAAGATGATGAGCTTTATATTCGTTACCCGGGATGACAATAGATGGAAACATTTATCGGTTTTATCAGGCCTTCTTTGGTTATATTCCGGGTATATAACCGTAGTCTTATAAGTATAAAAAAGTAAGCCAAAATAATAATAGAAGAATTTGTAAAAGTTTTAGTTTATTCTTTTTCCTTAATGATAGGGCAAAAAATTTTTCTATTTTATACATTTTTTAAAAATGTTTTAAAATAGAGGAAGGCAAATTAAATAAAGGGAGAATGCTATGGAAAGGGAAATTGCTTTTTTAGATATTCTTATTATTTCAGCTTATTTCATCTTTGTTCTTGCCGTGGGTGTGATTTATCATAAAAAAGCGACAAGCAGTGTGGCCAACTATTTCATTTCAGGAAGGTCATTACCGTGGTGGTTGGCAGGGACCTCCATGGTGGCTACCACATTTGCTGCTGATACTCCGTTGGCCGTTACCAATATGGTTATTTCCCATGGCGTTGCGGGAAACTGGTTATGGTGGAATATGTTATTAAGTGGAATGCTGACAGTATTCTTTTTTGCCCGTCTCTGGAGACGAGCCGGTATATTAACGGATGTTGAGTTTGTTACTCTGCGGTACTCCGGTAAACCTGCTCGCTTTTTAAGATACTTCCGGGCACTTTACCTGGCAATTCCCATTAATTGTATGATTATTGCCTGGGTGACCACGGCGATGGCTAAGGTGTTAGAGGTTACCCTCGGCTGGGGAAGAGTAGAAGCTGTAGTGGTCGGTTCTCTGATTACGGCAGTTTACGTCACCTTATCCGGTCTCTGGGGAGTCATTATGACGGACTTTGTCCAGTTTATAATGGCTATAGGGGGGTGTATTGCCCTGGCATATTACTCTCTGCAGAGAGTTGGAGGAATCAGTGGTTTGACAGAAAGACTGGATGTAGATTTTGGTGGTGCTTACGAAGTGACGAGAATTTATCCTGATTTTACCGTCGATGCCGTCTGGTTACCTGTCTCAGCTTTTTTTATCTATGTGGGGGTTCAGTGGTGGGCAAGCTGGTACCCCGGTGCGGAACCCGGCGGAGGCGGTTATGTCGCTCAACGTATGCTTGCCTGTAAGAATGAAAAACATTCCATCTGGGCGACCCTCTGGTTCAATATTGCTCATTATGCCTTACGCCCCTGGCCCTGGATTATTGTTGCTC
>PWGE01000208.1 GCA_003554345.1 Candidatus Sumerlaeota bacterium
GGAGGCTTTACTGCTTCGGACATGCGTTCTGTTTATTATGTGGCTGAATGGAATGGATCTTCCTGGACGACGGTTGGTGATGGAACCAATTCTGCTGTTCATGCTCTAGCACCGGATTCAGCAGATTCTCTGTATGCAGGAGGGGAATTCACGGCAGCTGACCGAAGAACTGTTCATTATGTGGCACGATGGGATGAGGAGAGATGGCGGGCTTTAGAAGGCACGTACCAGGGAACAGGATTTCGTCTCCGTACGACCCCTTAATGGGGACACTTTTTTCTGCTGTTTTTGTAAAAGTGAAGATATGCCGGGCTCCTGGCTCTTTCTTCAGGAAGGATCTGTTTCTTTGACTTGTGAGATCCTGTAAGACAGGATGGTTGGCTGTGATGATACAGTAATTTGACTGTTTACTTTGACAGCTGCTTAAGTGCTTTTTTTACAAGTCGATGAGATACTCCAGAGCAGCCGCTGATAAAATTTATCTGTAAATTTTACCCGGACAATCTAAGCGCTAAAAAAGCAACGTACCATTACATGTTTCTGGCATTTATGTTTGTCTTATCTTGGGAAAGGGTTGTTTTGGATTCTGGCCCCCTTTATTTTTACTACAATTACGCTAATATATACAAAATCGGAGAAAAGAGTTTGTGGGCATTGAGTGAGAATAACCATAACACTATTGTCAAATAATTCAAAAGGGGTTTAGAGAATGAGTTATTTTCCGTTTCTTAAACATTTTTCTTCCAAATTTTTCTTTCGGCTGATTTTTTCAGTTCTTTTTTGCGGGCTGATTTTTTCTTCTGTTCCTTTACCGGCCAGAACCATTGAGTTATTGGATAACCAGAGTTTTGATAAGTGGGAAGAGGGAGTTCCTTACTACTGGGTAGGAGAACAGACCACTCTTGCAGTGGAAGACGTCCAACGTTATGAAGAGGAAGTTAAAGACGGGGATTATGCAGTACAGTTAATTAATGAAGATGAACGGTGGAGGGCATTGAGCAGTGTTCCGGTAACCGTAGAAAAAGGACGAAAACATACTATCGATTTTTCGATTCGGGGGCAAGGAGAAATTCAGGCAGGAATTTATTACGCCGGGGAAACTCACTGGGAGAATATCATATATTCTGTTGAAACTGAAGAATGGGAAACACATAAAGTGGAGATCAAAGTGGAGGAAGACTGTGAGGAAGCCGAGCTTGTCTTTCTTGTGAGGAATACGGATTCTGCATTAGATCATCTCCAGCTGGATGAGGTTTCTTTCTCATTTGATGATGCCCTGGTGCAGGATACGATGAGTGTATTTGGTGTTTTAGCTTTTATTGTGGGTCTTATTTATTTTCTGAGCAAGATACCGGCATTATCTTCGTTTTTTCACTATCTGCCACCAGTGGTATGGTGTTATTTTTTACCTATGTTTGCAACCACTTTTGGCATTATTCCTGATACGCATGACTTATACAGCTGGTTGGTGAGTTATCTGTTGCCTTTTGCACTCATTTTACTTCTTCTTTCAGCAGATATAAAAGCCATTGTGCGATTGGGACCTAAAGCTATTGTAGTTATGTTGTTCGGGACAGCAGGAATTGTGTTGGGAGCCATTATATCTTATTCATTGTTCAGGAACCTGCTGGGTGAGCCGGAAGCCTGGAAAGGGGTAGGAGCACTTGCCGGCAGCTGGATTGGAGGCAGTGCCAACTTAACAGCGGTGGCAGCTGGTGTAGATGTAGAAGGTGCCATACTGGCTCCCTTTCTGGTAGTAGATACGATGATTGCTTACAGCTGGATGGGAGTGGTCATATTCTTTGCTCGCTTTCAGGAAAAATATAATAAACGCTTTAATATTGATTCAAGCATCATAGATGATCTGAATGCCCGTATGAAAGAACAGAATAAAAAGATCCAGACAAGACGTCCTACCACCCGGGATATTGCGCTTATCGTTGGTGTTGGATTTACCCTTGCTATCATCTGTTTTCGATTGGGTGGACCTTTCGATGAAGCTTTTTCCAGTGCCTGGGAAAGTGCTTTTGGTGATTTTGAAGGACGAGGGGCGCTGGGCGATTTTGTAGGAGCATTCGGGACGGTATTCAGCCCTGTAACCTGGGCGGTTCTGTTTGCCACTGCTATTGGATTGATACTTTCTTTTACTCCCTTTAAGAAAATGGACCATGCCGGAGCGACCAGTATAGGATATTATGTTCTTTTCATGGTGCTCACCGGTTATGGTGCCCGGGCTGATTTAAGCCAGATGCTGGATCTTCACATTTATATCGCTATGGGCATAGTCTGGATCCTGATTCATGGAATCATCCTTTTTACCGGTCTCCGCCTTATGAAAGTGCCTCTTTTCTTCTTTGCCGCCGGCAGTCAATCCAACGTAGGAGGCCCCCCTTCTGCTGCGATTGTTACCAGTGTGTATCAACCTTCGTTAGCTTGTGTGGGAATATTGTTGGGAGTTCTGGGAAGTATTATTGGAACGCCTGTGGCGTTGCTTACAGCAACGTTTCTGCAAACGATAGCGCCGGGAGCGTAAAGTGGCATATAAAAAAATTCTGGTAACCGGAGCAGGAGGTTTCATTGGTTCGCACCTCGTGGAAAAGCTTGTAAAACAGAAGTATAAGGTGCGAGCATTAGTGCATTATAATTCCAGCAACTATCTGCATAACCTGCATTGTCTGCCTGAATATGTGTTATCGCAACTTGATATTGTCAGTGGGGATATTCTTGATGAGCGCTTTTGTCGTGATATTACTGAAGATATTGACGCGGTATTTCACCTTGCTGCGCTTATTTCAATACCGTATTCTTATCAGGCTGTCAAGCCGTTTATTTATACTAATATTGTTGGAACAGAAAACCTGGTGCGTGCTTCACTGGAAAATGAAGTGCGACTTTTTGTCCATACCTCTACGTCAGAGGTATACGGTACTGCTCAATATGTTCCAATCGATGAAAAACATCTGCTACAGGGTCAATCACCTTATGCTGCTTCCAAGATAGGAGCGGATTATCTGGTTATGTCCTATGTGAAGTCCTTTGATTTACCTGCAGTTATTATTCGGCCCTTTAACACATTTGGTCCATGGCAGTCTCGCAGGGCGATTATTCCCACTATTATTACCCAGCTTCTCTCTCCTGGCAAGGAATTAAAACTGGGCTCATTGGAACCTGTAAGAGATCTTAATTATATCGATAATACAGTGCATGGATTTGAACAGTGTTTGCGGGTGCCGCTGGCAGATTATTATGGGGAGGTTTTTAATATTGCCTATGGTGAAGGTATTTCCATAGGCAGGCTCACTTCTATTCTGCAAAAGATTGCCAGGGAGGATAAAATGATCGTAGAAGAACCCCAGCGTATTCGTCCCGCTAAAAGCGAAGTCATGAAACTGGTAGGGGACTATAAGCGGGCCCGTAATGTTCTGAATTACCATCCGCTCGTTTCTATGCCGGAAGGTCTGGAACTTACTTATCGCTGGTATGCCGAATATTACAGAGACCCTTATCTTAAACTGGGATATATAACTTGAGAAGAGAAAGGATATAGAGAAGGGATATTATGTTTACAGGAATAATTCAGAAAGTTATTTCAATATCCCGGGTGCATCATCAAAATGGAGGATTATGCCTGAAATTTATTGATGATGAGTTAACATCTTCCCTGCAGAAAGGGGACTCTGTAGCTGTTGATGGTATTTGCACGACGGTAAACTACCTGGCAGGAAACAGGTGGGAATGTGAAATTGGCAGGGAAACGCTTGAGAAAACAGTGGCCGGCTCTTACCACTCTCAAAGACCGGTTAATATCGAATGTGCTTTGCGTTTAAATGATCGTCTTAGCGGCCATTTTGTTACCGGTCACGTTGATGGAACCGGTAAAATTATTTCTATTTCTTCCCTGGGAAAAGAACAGATGGCGGTAACATTTCAGTATCCACCTGAATTGGGCCGCTTTATAGCATATAAGGGTTCCATCACTTTACAGGGAGTGAGCTTGACGGTAAATGAAGTGAAAGAAAATCAGGCTCGGGTGAACATTGTTTCCTATACCTACCATAATACCACGTTTGCTTATTTAAAAGAAGGGGATTATATTAATATAGAAACAGACTTACTGGCAAAGTACGTAATGGCTGGTCTGGATCATCAAGATAATAATGAAGAAAAAGATTTATGGCAGATTTTGAAAAGTAGCGGATATATGTAATATACTTAAGGAGGAGAGATATGAAGTATTGTCCTAAATGCCGTTCCGAATATCATGATGAGGTTGACAAATGTGCTGATTGTTTGCTACCATTAACCGATACTCTTCCACCGAAGAGAGAGATTGAATGGGATGAACTGGCTGTCATTTATCATACAGACAGTCCCTATCTGGCTCAGCTACTGCGTATTGAGCTCCATGAAAACAATATAATAACCTATCTTGAAAATGAATATTTCGGTTCAATGATGCCCATACCGAGTATAGCAGATGTGCAAATTGCCGTGCATCCCGAGGATGAAGAAAAAGCAAGAAAAATTGTGGAAGAATTTGAGGCGCCTCGATCAGAAGAAAATGATTAAAAAAACCGCAGTCATCCATTTTGGTTGTTCCAAAAACCTGGTTGAATCCGAGTCTCTGCTCGGCATTTTTGCGCACAGCTCCAGGTATGAATTAACGGGAAATGTGGCAAAAGCTGATATAATTATTTTTAACAGCTGTGGTTTTTTATCTTCAGCCAGGCAGGAAGTGCGGCAAAAAATTCAGGAAACAAAAAGAATAAATCCTCGTGCGTGCTGTATTTTATATGGATGTCTGGCTCGCTTATTTCGGACAACAGATGAGCAATGGCGGGAATGTGCCAGGTTTGAGAAATTGTTTCATTACCAGGTGCAAAATACCAGAGAACTGGCTTCCTTACTTGAAAATATCTCTGAGAAACCACCGGCACGTTATCATCAAACTTCCCCAAGCTACACGTATCTCAAGCTCTCGGATGGATGCAGTAATTTTTGTTCTTACTGTCTTATTCCTTTTATTCGTGGGCCCTATAAAAGTAGAAGTCGTTCGAAGATTGTTCGGGAGGCACGCCATCTTATCTTTGAAAAAGAGTACCGGGAACTCAACTGTATCAGTCAGGATACGGCAATGTATGGGAAAGACCAGGGAGATAGCATGACAGGACTCCTTGAAGAACTCACCCAATGGAAAGGGAAATACTGGCTTCGTTGTCTGTATATGCATCCCGCCCATATTACTCAAAGTCTTATTGATATGATTGCCACTCATCCTAAAATTGCCTCTTATATGGACATACCCCTGCAGCATATCTCTACACCTATCCTTCGGAAAATGAACAGAGGTTTAACCAAAAAGAGAATTTACCGCTTATTTGAAATGATCAGGGAAAAATACCCTGAACTTATGATTCGAACTACTTTTATGGTAGGGTATCCCGGGGAAACGGAAGAAGATTTTCAAGAAATATATGATTTCATGGAGTATTTCTCCCCCATATATGCGGGGTTTTTCACATATTCTCCCGAAAGATTTACACCTGCTTATAAATATCGCAAAGAATGTCCTCCTTTTCATGTAAGTCGCGAAAGAATAGCAGAATTATGGCATTTGCAAACCCGTTTACTGAGAAACTTTCACAGGAGCTTTATTGGAAAAGAGCTAAATGTGCTGATAGATAAGGAGGGCAGGGGAATACGCCCCCTTTCAGTGGGAAGGGCTTACTTTCAGGCCCCGGAAGTAGACAGTGTTATTCAGGTTTTATACAATCATTCCCCGGGTTCTGTGATTAGAGTAAAAATAACTTCTGCGGATGCCTGGAAGCTGAGCGGATACTGTGTTGATAACAAGCACAAGCACACCAAAGGAGGTGCATTATATGACAGACTGGCCTGATGTAGCCGATTGTTTTGGAGTGGGTTTAGCTTCCTTGAATAAGGACCAGTTATCCACAAAGGATAGGATGCGTTGTTATCATTGTTCGGAATTTGAAC
>PWGE01000131.1 GCA_003554345.1 Candidatus Sumerlaeota bacterium
CCATCTCTCCGTAGATCTCAATACGGTCGATGCCTGCAAGCTCATCAGCGTAGTCTTCGACTGTGATATCTTCCTTGTCCAGACCGATGGTCATGACATCGTCCTCTACATGGACGCCCTGCCTGATGCCTTCAACTTCCCATGTCTGGGGTTCGGGCCAGTCCTCTTCATCAATCTCCTGCGAACGTGCCTCGACCTTGAGCTCAGTACCTATCAGCTCATTACGGTCAACAGTCTGATCCAGTTCGGTGGCATTGACCACTTCGTAGAAGCCCTCGTCTGTGGTGAACCTGAAGAGCACATCTTCTGCTGCTACTCCTTCAGGGATCTCATATGTGATCAAATCACCCAGTGTTGGATCCTTAAACAACGGATCCCTTACGAGGTCCACGCTAAACTCATTAGCCATAACTCGTTCCTCCTAGTTATACAGGTTTGAATAAACTTTTTGAAAAAGCCGATGCGCAAACTGTACCGAAGTACCTGTAACTAAGCCTCCTTTCGATTTTGAATTATTGAGTTGTACCAGAGCCATGGGTGTCCAGGGCTCCTTGATGGTAGATACTTTGACGGGCGTGATTACTGACATTTTTGTGTCAGCCTCCTTTGTCTGCGGGTCTTAAATCCTGGGGAAAACAATGAAGGACTGTTCATTTTAGTGCCTCGCGAGCTGCAGCAAACAATCCCTCATTAAACTCAAGGCACTGATAGACTAAAGGCGATGGCCTTGTCAAGCATTGAATCAAAACTTTTTAAAAAATCGATGGTCAAAAAAACATTAAGGTCTTCTTTAATGTACCTGCATAAAGACATTTAATGAGCCATTAACACACTGAAATAACTATTTTATTATTACAACTGCTTATTACAGGTGCAATCAAGGTGATTTCTCCAGACAGTATGGATATCAGTCTAAGTTCGGAAACAGCCCCGTAGAAAAAAGATTTACCACAGAGGGCACAGAGAGCACAGAGCTAAGGCAAAGAGGGCTTTCTCTGTGAACCTCTGTGATCTCTGGGGTTAAAAAGAATAAAGAACTCTACCACAGAGGGCACAGAGAGCACAGAGCTAAGGCAAAGAGGGTATTCTCTGTGAACCTCTGTGATCTCTGTGGTTAAAAAGAACAAAGAGTTTCACCACAGAGGGCACAGAGAGGCACAGGGTTAAGACAAAGAGGGTTTTTCTCTGTGGTCCTCTGTGAACTCTGTGGTTAAAAAAGAATAAAGATCTTCACCACAGAGGGCACAGAGCTAAGGCAAAGAGGGCTTTTTCTGTGAACCTCTGTGGTGTCAGGCAGATATTGACGCTAAGATCAGATTGAATGCAAGTCGGAATTAGAAACTGCGCTGCCGGGCCTGACGGTTAAAGGTCTTCCAGAATTCTGGAAAGGGACCGGGCATATGAATTGCGGGCCGTCTGGTATGTAGCCAGCTGCACCCGGAGCTCGGAAATCTTCCCGTCAACAAACTGAATGGACCTCAGCCTGTTGACGGCTTCTTCCGGCAGCTCTTCAGTATCATATTCCTTATCATTGATCATAACCTTGGGCATTGAACTTTTCTCCTTATATATAGGTTGAGGTTGAAAGGCTTCGTCAATATAAGTGGCCTTGCCAGTATTAAACGAGTTGTACCTAAAAACTTTTTTAATGTAAAGGGCTGTTTGGCTTATCTAAAAAAAGCGTTTAAGGCTCGTTAACTGTACGAGCAACACTGGCCCGCCTTAGTCATAGAGAGTTTTTCAACATTAAGCGCATAACCCTGTCAAGAGAAGCAGACAGAGCATGAGAAACAAGGCAAACCTGTTGTTCTAAAATCTGTGCTGATGCAGGATATGCAGGCAAACCAGGAGGCAAAACCGAAGAAACACAAAGACACATGGCAACCGGGGAATGCCCGCTATTTCATGTTGATAAGCAGGGTCAACGCTGATAACCTTTTCAGTCACAAAAAAACGAATTAAAATAAAGGACTGATTAAACTTATGTTCAATGGAAAATCCATCCTGATAACCGGAGGGACAGGTTCCTTCGGGCAGATGTTCGCCAGAAGACTGCTGGAAAACCACCACCCCCGCAAACTCATTATATTCAGCCGGGACGAGCTGAAGCAGTTCGATATGCAGCAGGTTTTCGGCCATACCAGCATGCGCTACTTCATCGGCGACGTACGGGACATAGAGCGCTTGAAGATGGCCCTGCGCCGTGTGGACCTTGTGGTTCATGCAGCCGCGCTGAAGCAGGTCCCGGCTGCGGAGTACAACCCCACGGAATGTATCCGGACCAATATCCAGGGTGCTGAAAACGTCATCCAGGCCGCACTGGAATGCGGTGTCGAAAAGGTAGTGGCCCTGTCCACGGACAAGGCGGCCAACCCCATCAACCTGTACGGGGCGACCAAGCTGTGCTCGGACAAGCTTTTCACCGCTGCCAACAACCTGGCCGGGGACCGGCACACCAGGTTTTGTGTGGTGCGCTACGGCAATGTCGTGGGCTCCAGGGGTTCTGTTGTGCCTTATTTCCAGAGGCTTATCCGGGAAGGCGCTGATCACCTGCCCATCACCCATGAAGATATGACCAGGTTCTGGATTACCCTCAAGCAGGGGGTGGAATTTGTGCTCAAAAGCTTTGAGCGCATGCAGGGGGGAGAAATCTTCGTGCCCAGGATTCCCTCTGTGCGGATTACGGACCTGGCAACGGCCATGGCCCCTGAGTTGCCCCAGAAAACAGTGGGCATAAGGCCTGGTGAAAAACTGCATGAGGTGATGTGCCCCAGGGATGATGCGCATTTGACCATGGAATTCGCGGATCATTACCTGATCAAGCCGGCCATCAGGTTTTACAGCCTGAAAAATGACTACTCCACGAATATGCTGGGTGAAGAGGGGCGTCCTGTGGAGGCTGGCTTTGAGGACAATTCCGGGGAGAACCCGGAGTTTTTGTCGGTGGAGAGTTTGAGGTCCGGGGTCTGGGGTCCGGGGTCCGGGGTCCGGGGTCCGTAGTCCGTAGTCCGGGGTCCGGGGGACGAAGAGTGAATATATGTGCATGGAGGAAATATGGTGACCAACGGAAAACAAACAGTGATGTCTGCCAAAGATCTGGATGTTTACAAGGTAGCTTATGAACTTGCTATGGAGATATTCCACGTAAGTAAGCATTGGCCAAACGAAGAGAAGTTTTCACTAACAGATCAAGTTAGAAGATCCTCCCGTTCTGTTTGCTCAAATCTTCGTGAAGCCTGGTCAAAAAGAAAATATGAGGCACACTTCATAAGCAAACTTACAGACTGTGATGGTGAAAACAGTGAAACAGACACCTGGCTTGATTTCGCAAAGGACTGTAATTATCTCAGCAACGAGAACTATAGGAAGCTAAACGACAAGTGCAGTCGCGTAGGAGCAATGCTTGGGGGAATGATCAAAAATCCAAAACCTTTTCTGATTAAATGAAAGCAAAGTTTTTACGGCCTACCCACCAAGGACCTCGGACCTCGGGCCACGGACAACGGACTACGGACCACGGACCTCGGGTTTGAGGTTGACCGCATGAGTTCCAGCTACTATACGCATGATATGCGCACAGGAGGTAAGTGCAGAAGACAGGACATACCAGGATGTGGTTGTAATGGCCATATCTTCAGTGCTATGGGGGCTGGGATTCTTCCTCTGTGATTTACCTTCGTTCCGAAAAGGAGGATTTTAAAGCCACAGGATTAAAAAGGATTCCTGTGTTCTGGTCAACAGGATAGCCACAATACATGCAGATCGACATTTACCAACTTGGAATTTTGCTATACAAAAGGAACATGGTTGGCGCTCCTCAGCTTGATGTGTAACTGGACAGACTTGATCATCTTTGCCGCAGCATTACAAAATTTCAACAGACTTTAAGGGCATAGCGCATAGCGCATGGAGCATAGAGCATGGCGCTTGGCGCATAGAGCATAGCGGAAGCGCCTTGCGCCCTGCACTCTGCGCTTACCGCCATGCGCCCTGCGCTATGCGCTTACCGCCCAAGGGAGGTCTTTTATGGAAATAGAATATATCGGCGAAGTACTGCCGGATGGACGCCTTTCTTTAGATCCGGCTATTACTGGTAAGTTGAAGGCTGGGCAAAAGTTTAGGGTCAAGCTGGAAGGCCTGGATCAAGATTATCAGGAAAAAACATCTTCAAGCTTATCTGAAGAGGCACAAGACTTTTTGTCTTATCTGCGCAATGCAGTTGGGCGTGGGGGCTATCAGGAAAAATTTATCACCCGGGCTTTCATTCATGACAATGATCGATAAACCAGTTCTGGACTCAAATATCCTGATATATTCAGCTAATGCTGATTCATTGTTTTATGAGCAAGCTTATAAGGTTATTGAACATTACGCTCAAGAAGGTTTTTGGGTTACAGATATAAACCTTGTAGAATTCTTCCAAGTAGTGACTGACGGGAGAAAGACAAGTCAACCTTTTTCCCCTGCACAGGCTACAGAGTACATCAATAAACTCGTGCGTATGCCAGAAGCAGGCGTGTTGAAGTCTCGGAGCATGCATGAAATTGTTAAGGATGACAGGTTCAATGCTGAAATTAAGCAGTTAAATATTTGTCGCTTTGAGATATATGATCATCTTATTGCTGACTGCATGAGAATGAACAATATACAAACCTTAATCACTGCGAATGATAAAGATTTCAAAAAATACGACTTCATCCAGGCCATAAACCCCTTCTCAGATACTCCCAGGACCGTCGACCACGGACCACGGACCACGGACCACGGACTTCCGGCTTCGGACGTCGGACATCGGACGTCGGACATCGGGCTTATCCCCTACGGCAAACAATCCATAAATGAAAAGGATATCGCAGCGGTTTGTTCAGTGCTTCGCTCGGACATGATCACCCAGGGTCCCAAGGTGCCGGAGTTCGAGCAGGCGGTGGCAGATTATTGTGGCGTCTCTCACGCGGTAGCTGCAAACAGTGGAACTTCCGTCCTGCATTTGGCCTGCCGCGCCCTGGAACTCGGTCCTGGGGACACCCTCTGGACCAGCCCAATCACTTTCGTGGCCAGCGCGAACTGCGCTCTGTATTGCGGAGCGGACGTGGATTTCGTGGATATTGATCCGTACACTTACAATATATCGGTTCAGGCCTTGGAGGAGAAGCTTCAGAAGGCGGAAACTTCCGGGCAGTTGCCCAAGGCGGTTGTCCCGGTGCACATGTGCGGACAGCCCTGCGAGATGGAAGCCATTCACGGCCTGTCCGAAAAGTACGGATTCAGGATAATCGAGGATGCCTGCCACGCCGTGGGCGCTCGTTACAAGGGAGAACCCGTGGGTAATTGCCGCTACAGTGATATTGCCGTGTTCAGCTTTCACCCTGTAAAGATCATTACTACGGGTGAAGGTGGAATGGCCGTGACTGGTGATGCAGGTCTGGCTGAGAGGATGCGGCTTTTGCGGGAGCATGGGATAAGCCGGAGTCCGAGGTCCGAGGTCCGAGGTCCGGTGTCCGAAGTTGGAAGTCGGACCAGGGACCTCGGACCACGGGCCCTGGTTTTATGAGCAGATCGAGCTGGGGTACAATTACCGCATGAACGATATGCAGGCTGCCCTGGGATTGAGCCAGCTTAAGCGGCTGGATGAGTTCATCGCGGCCAGGCGGGAGATGGCCAGGCGTTATGACAGGCTGCTGGCGGACCTGCCGGTAACCACTCCCAGGCAGCACCAGGACTCCACTTCCGCCTGGCACCTGTATGTAATCCGCCTTGACCAGGAAAAGGTCGGCACAACACGTAGACAAGTGTTTGAATATTTGAGAGAAAAGGGCATCGGCGTTAATGTCCATTATATCCCGGTGCATACCCATCCTTATTACATGCGCATGGAGCATGGGGCATGGAGCATGGAGCAGGAACAGGAGAGAAGAGCGCATGGGGCATGGAGCGCCAAGCCCTATACGCCAGGAAAAGGGATGTTTCCTGAGG
>PWGE01000422.1 GCA_003554345.1 Candidatus Sumerlaeota bacterium
AGACGGCATCAAAGTTTAGGGAATCTTACCCCGGAAAGATATTTAAAACAATGGGAACCTGGCTTAGCATAGCGAGTCTAAATTCAATCATTACTGGTACAGTTTATCGGTCCCACTCCATCCTGAACATCCATATATAAAAATCTCTTGCTCTTTTCTTCCACAAACAATTTTTTTTCTGCTTTGCGAGCTTTGTTTTCTCTGGGTTCTTTTCTCCGAAGTATTTCCTGAAACTCCGCCTCTGACGGATTTGCGATCTTTCCTTGCGTAGTTGACTTTGCGTGAGACATTCTTTTTTCTGTTCTTATTCTCTCTTTTCTAAAAGGTATTTATCTTCTTGGCGTCTTTGCGTAACTTTGCGTGATACAATGTATTTTCTGTTTATCCCCTCTGAAAATAAAATTGTTTTGAGACGCAAAATATTGTATTTAAAAGCAAAAAAGAGGTTTTCATCTCATTATATAACAGAAACAAACAGTACACAATAAAAACTATTCAAAGTATTTATGAGAAAGAAAAAAAAGCGTTTATAGAGAGAAAGAGATTAATCCCCTTCTGATGAATTCTTTGCCTTGTTTTCGTGCTGCTCAAGGCGCTTTTTCACCTCTTGAACATCCAGAAACACCTCTGCCGGAGGTTCGGCGGAAGAAGGACGCAAAAGCGCTTTGAAAAAGCTCTCCCGGGGGATTACATAGTAAACGTACCTTCCCCACTTCTTATAGGGATTTTCTGAGGGAATTACATATCCTCTCTTCTTGCCGAAAAGAGCTAAAATCCTGTCAAAAATATTAGGTTCCTGGAATCTGATGGTCATTCTTTAATGCCATAATATTTTTCAAGCATTACTTTAAAATCTTTGAATATATCTTGATTATTCCTACTACCCAAAAGCCCCAGAAAAAGCAGTTTCGTTCCGAAGTAAAGCACAATAAAAAAAGTTAAAGGGAAAATAATAATATCGAATAAATATCCGATTATAAGAATAATTGATATTTGAAATAATTCACCTGTCTTTTCTACCAACCAGTTACTGAAACTACTCATCCATACTTGTAATTTCTCAAATTGATCCCTGGGGGATAATCTATTCCGGAGTCTCTGATGCCATGCCTCCTCATTTTCAACAGCATTTTCTTCTTCTAATTCTTCCTCCATGGTCATTCTTTCCAGTAAAGCTTGAGTGGTAAATTCTGCCCGCATATTTTTCAATTCCTCAAAGGCTTCTTCTCTTCTTTCTCCGGTCAAAATTCTGGAAAGATTAGAAGCCCCCCTGATTGATATAGGCAAAATTAAAATTAATGCAATAGAAAGACTTACTATCAACAAACAAACCTTCTGTATTAAGACTTTTGTTTTTTCATGAGCTGGATACTTCCATTGAAAACAACATAAAATGAGGGCAAATATAAAGCTGCCAAATAATAACCATTGACCAACATCTTGCACTATCGGCAATAATAAGCGCATAAAAAGGAGGGTTACTGCAGCCGCTAAGCAGGTCCGCCATACTACGTTAATTGCTTTATAAACGGGTTTCACTACATCTCCTACAGTTTTACTTGTTCCTACAATAAAAGTAGCTTCTACGGAAGAACCTTTAATTATTGCTAAGCCGGCTTTTATTCCTGTTAAAACAAGAAAAGTATCTCGAGCTTTTTCATAAGACTCTTCAAGATATTTTTCGTTTGCTTCCTCTATTCGTGACAAGCCAGCCAATTGAATACCTCTGGAAAGATGCCCGGTGGCAGAAAAAATAAGTGCAAGGACCAGCAATAGTACCACAGCAGGCTTATAAAATCGTTCGTGCTTTTGTTTTAAGGTTCGCAGACCCAGATACAAAATACAGGCTACGACAACATATAAAACGAATATGAATATTTCACTCACTTCTAACCCCCTTCTTTTCTAAAGTTAAAGAGTTAAATTTTTCTTAATCGTAATTATAATACAACTTTTATACTTTTCCAAAAAACCATTGCTTAAATTATAAAATAAGATATTTATTGGTGTGGATTTTTAATGACATCAATCTATTTTTGTATACTTTTTTTTCTGAGAAATATTTGTTCTGCTATTTAATTTTGCACGTATCTCATCCGGTAATTTTGCAAATATTTTCTTTATATTGAGTGTTTTTTTGCCTTATTTTTTTAATCTGTTTTCCATTAATTTATTTCTGCCCTGTAAACTTCTTGACAAAGTGACTGATAGCAAGGAAAGCTTTAACTTTCCCTTAAGACTATAGAGTTATAAGAATGAGACGTAAGGAAGTGTGGCTTTTATTCCGCAGGATGGTCAATCAAAAGGAGCAGGGCGTCGTTCAGAAAGATTTCGCCCTTTTCAACAAGATTGAGAAGTTTTTGATTCCAGCCGGCAAGATATTTTTCCTGGACGTGTTTCTGGAGATGGCTGTAGTCAGTTTTCTGGAGAAACATGGTTTTAAGTTCTTCCTCCAGGGGAACTACCTGGAAAACAGCAAGACGGGATGCAATGCCGGTATAGTAGCACTTCTCACAACCCTGTGCTGTATAATGAACATCTATGGAGCAAGCCAGTCCCCCTTTAATCGCCACTTTATCCTGTCGCCTGCAGTGAGGACATGGCTTACGAAGCAGGCGTTGATGCACAATACCTTTTAAAACAGAGGCAATCATAAGGGGATCTATTCCCAGGTTCATAAGGCGAAAAAGTACTGCTGCCGGAGATTGTCCATGGAAAGTAGCCAGCAGAAAATGACCGCTTAGAGCTGCCTGAAATGCCGCATAGGCAGTGGAAGCATCACGGATTTCTCCCAGCATGATAACATCCGGATCCTGACGCAGGATACTTTTTAATCCTTCGTAATAGGAAAAACCTTTATCCTCTTTTACCTGGCACTGGTTTAAAGAGGGCATGTCATACTCCACCGGGTCTTCCAGGGTAAAGATATTAAGCCGCTCTCCGTGGTATTGATACAGATGTTGAAGGATGGCATACATGGAAGTGGTTTTTCCACTACTGCTGGGACCGGAAAAAATAATCATTCCTTCTTTTGCCTGAGCCCAGCGTTTCAGGGTATTTTTCTCTTCCGTAAACAAACCCAGTTCATCAAGGGTGAGCAGCTGCTTTTTCTGAGGAAATCTGACGGCCACCTTTTCCCCGTGCAGTGTGGGCAGAAAAGCCACCCGCAGGTCTATCGCTCTGTCTTCATATTCAAACCTGATTCTCCCATCCTGCACCTGGTGGCGCTCATACTGAGGAAGATGCGCCAGAACCTTCAGACGCCCGGTAATGAGCGGTTCACGTTCTTTTTCCAGGGTGGCTATGGGATAAAGCTCTCCATTCTTGCGTACTTTTACAATAAGAAAATCTTTCCCTGGCACAAAATGCAGGTCGGTTATTTCCATTTCCACGCATTCCTCAAAAAGTTCCTGCAAAAAGTGAACGGCATAATCATCACGCGGCCGGGCGGCTGCTTTATCCAGCAGAGGTGTGAAAAGGTCCTTCATAATCTTCCATTGCCCTCCTCAAATAAAAGAAAATAGTACTTTTCAAATTCCTCTTCTTGCTCATACCTGCTGTAAAACCAGAGGGGCGAGAGTAATCTGTTTTCATGGTTCGGTGAACTCCAGGTAACCTGCCGCAGCTGGGCGGAAAAATTCCATATAAACGTCACAAAAAGCAGGCACATGATTGAAAATACAGCCAGAGCCGCCGAGACCTTCAGGCAATAGCCCACGTTGCTTCCCCATTCCTTAAAGCGACTTTTCCAGTAGTTGATAGATGATATTTTTTTGAATGGATTTATTTTCGTATACTGCAGTTTTTGCTCCTTAAGTTCAGAAAAAAAGCTGTTCAGATTTTGATCAAGTTTTAAGAAGCTTTCATACTCCTTGCAACAGTGACCGCATTTTCTCAGATGAGCATGGAGCTCTTCTTTTTCCGCGCTGGTATTTTCCCTGTCGATCTCAGCCTGAATGAGTTCCTGGTAATAGCAGCAATTATTCATCATTGTTCTCCTTCCATGGTATTTCGCAGTATCTTCCTGGCTTCAAAGAGTCTTGATCGCACAGTACTGATATGAATTCGTAACAGATCGCTTATTTCCTTATAAGAATAGCCGTCAAGATATTTCAGCACCACCACCTGCTGATACATCTCCGGTAAAAGGGAAATTTTTGTAGCAATATCAGACGTAACTTCAGGTGGTCTGCTGGTCTCCAACAGCTCTTCCCTCAGAGGAAGGTGCAAGTGATGTCTGCGCCCATATTCACGGATAACATTCAGGGCTATACCACATAACCAGGCGTACATTCTCTCGGGGTTTTTTAAAGAGGAAATATTTTTATACGCCCGGTACATCGTTTCCTGGAAAACATCTTCTACGTTACCTGCAAAAAAAGATTTGTAAGTTATATAACTTAAAAGTGGTTTTTGGTAACGCTCTACCACAATCTGAAAACCTTTCTGCGGATGTTCTAATAAAAGCTGGTAAAGTTGCTGCAAAGACATGGTACGATAATACATTCTCATATCTTCCTTGATATGTCTTTCAAACGTACCTGAAAGTACATTTCCTGTTCATCGGTTCCTCTTATCATTGTACTCTTTTTTTTATAAAATGACTAAGGTCCTTTTATAATCAAATCTCCGGGGCTTACAGTCCCATTGGTTGGATCGTACAACACTTCCTGAATGTCGGCGGAAAGATCCAGATAATCGAATTGCATATTGGGTCCCTGGCTCACTATTTTATACGTATGATCAATTTTCTCTCTGTCTTCATACACAGAAGGAAGGTGGTAATACCAGTAGTAAGAAGGAGGATGTCTCGAACCAAATTCATCTTTAAAAGGGCGTCCCATACCGTGAAGATAATCAACAGGTTCTTTGAGAATCTCCCAGTCGATTGGCTCATAATTGCCGGGAAAATGCCGGGAAGATACCCCCTTGTAAGCGGCTTTTTGTACCAGGTTTGCATGGTCCCCTTCTGGTATGGGAGTTTCAATGTCATAGGATACATGAGGACGATGTATCCTCGGCTGATGAGGATGCCTTGATATTTCAGGATATTCTTCGTAGCGTTCTTCTCTTTCCTCCTGAATCTCCTGTATTTCTCTTCCGATTTCTTCGAGGTCATATATTTCTGTATATTTGCTCGGCGGATACTGACGATGGTCAATAGCATAGCTTTCCAGCCCCAGGCTGATGGTATGCATATCCATATAAGCTCGAGTTATCTTAGCGTTGGTCTGAGCGCGTAAAAAATTGGGTATCGATATTGCTGCCAATATGGACACTATCAACATTATGAACATTAATTCTATAAAGGTGAAACCGCTCTTTTCTTTCTTTTTCATAGTCGGATACGCTCCAGCGTTTTATGAGTCACTGCCCAGACGTTTTCTGATTTTTGAAACTCAACATGCATAAAATGAGCGGTTTCTGCTGAGTCAGGAGACTGCTGGCTGACCCAGATATGGTAACGAAGGTGATTGTCATCTCTATCTTCTGATTCCAGGCGATAGTAAAGGTCTCCCAGCTTCGACCACTCACGATCTGAAATCGGCACTTCTTCCTGCAGGCAGTATTCAATTTCTTCATACAACGTTCTGAGGAGGCTGTATTCCCGCATCGAATTCTGCCAGTTTCTGACCTGTTGAAACTCCTGTAACTGGGTATTGAGAAGAGTAATCATCGCCAGAGATATTCCCGTGACAATGAAAAGAACTCCCAGGTATGTGGCGCCTGATGAGGTTTTCTTCACCGCTTACCTCCTGCCGGCAGGGAAAGGGTATAGCTTCCTGAGCGCCTTCCAAGATCGGGAACTTCCGTGGTGTGTATTGATATCTCGTATAACTCTTCTTCATTGATCTCGAATGTTTCTATGCCTTCCACCCGGTATATTTCCTGTCCATTCTTTTCAATGACGAGGACCCCTTCTTCGGAAAGCCGGTAGGTAAATGCTTCGTCCTCAAAT
>PWGE01000161.1 GCA_003554345.1 Candidatus Sumerlaeota bacterium
AGCATGGGAATTAACCTGTACGATCTTGCCGATTTCTTTATAGAGTATCTTCATTGTGACGAAGCAATGAACCTGGATGGTGGCGGTTCTACCACTCTCATGGTACGCGACCAGATAAGAAACAAACCATCTGATAATGCTCCCCGGACAGTTGCCAATGCTATTCTTGTCTGTTCTACAGCTTCTTCTGATGAACCAGCCAGACTTTCATTTCCATCAGATGAGCTTCGCATTTTTCCGGGATCCAGACACCCTCTTGAAGTAAGGGTAAAAGATGAATATTTTAACCAACTGGAAGTTGATTGTTCGAATATTGAATGGAAGTTGGAACCTTCGGAATTAGGTGAAATTAAAGAAGAAAAGATAGTCTTCAGTGAAGAAGAAAAAGAAGGGTATGTAACAGCAAAATATGAAGATCTGGAGGCCAGTTTGCCGGTATATCTCACTTCAGAAGGAAGCTTTTTGATAAGCCGTTCTTCTGTTGAAGGATATGCCGGACAAAAATATCCCCTGGAGTTTTCTTTTAAAGATGTTCATAATAATCCGGTGACGTTCTCTTATGAGAATATAAGCGTTTCCGAGCCTGATGTCCTTGAAGTTGTAGATAAAGAAAACATTAAACTTTTAAATCGGGGAAAAGGGGAACTTTCCTTTCAGCTGGGCAATCATAAGCAGCAATTAGACTATTCTATCGGAGAACTAAAAAAAGAAGTGCTGGACGATTTTTCTGACACTGAGGCACCCTTACCCGAAATAAATGGTCAAAATTACAATGCGGATAACAGCAAAGTATCTTTCCTTTCTTCAGATACAGAACCGCAATACGGGTTACGCATCGACTATGAATTCGAAGGCACCGGTACCAGTGCTCTCTATCTCGATGTGGATTATCCCCTTCCAGAAGAAGAGTTGCAATATGTAGGACTGAAGTTAAAGGGGGATGGAAACAAAGCCTGGTTAAGAGGGGTATTAGAAGATGCTGATGGAGAAAAATTTCTTATCGATTTCACGTCTAACGGGGAGCAAACCGGTATCAACTGGACCGGTTGGAAAGAAGTAATGGTGGCTTATGATGATGTAAGTCCTTACTGGACGAATCCTGAAGCCGATGAAATGACACTTCCCCTCAGTCTCGACACCCTTTACCTTGTACAACCCAATCCTGAGTATAATGTGCAGGGGTCTATCATTATTGAGGAAATATTTGTAGAAACCATCCTGTCTCCAGAAACAGGGGGGAGATAATGAAAAGAGCGGTAGTTACCGGTGGTGCCGGATTTCTGGGTTCCCACCTTTGTGAAAGACTTATTGAGGAAAACATGGAAGTCCTGTGTATTGATAACTTCCTGACGGGCCATCCTGATAATGTGGCACATCTTTTTGGAAAAAACTTTAAACTTATCAATATGGATGTCACAAATTATGTCCATGTAAAGGGCCCTGTCGATTTCATCTTTCACTTTGCTTCTCCTGCCAGTCCCATTGATTATCTGAAAATGCCCATACAAACATTAAAAGTGGGTTCGCTGGGGACACATAAGGTGCTGGGTCTGGCTAAAGAAAAATCCGCCCCTCTTCTGCTGGCTTCTACCTCAGAAGTATATGGAGACCCTCTCATCCATCCTCAACCTGAAGATTACTGGGGGAATGTCAACCCTATAGGTCCGCGGGGAGTATATGACGAAGCAAAACGATTTGCCGAAGCAATCACCATGGCATATCATCGTTATCACAAGCTGGACACCAAAATTGTTCGTATATTTAATACGTTTGGCCCCAGGATGCGAAAAGAAGATGGACGGGTAGTTCCTTCGTTTATATCGCAGGCTAAAAATAATAAACCTATTACCGTTTTTGGTGACGGCAATCAAACCCGGAGTTTTTGTTATGTAGACGATTTGATTGAAGGCATTATGCGGCTGATGTATTCGGATTATAACTATCCTGTTAATATCGGCAATCCAAATGAAATGAGCATTCTGGAATTTGCCAGGCTTATCATCAGCTTGACGAATTCCGACAGTAAGATTATTTTCAAAGAGTTGCCGGAAGATGATCCCAAGGTAAGGCAACCTGATATCAGTCTGGCACAAAAAGTACTGGATTGGGAGCCTCAGACCCTTTTAAAAGAAGGGTTAGAAAAAACAATTGACTATTTTAAGGGAACATAAAAAATAAAATTGCTGTAATATAAAGATAGCGGGGGAGAAACATGGAACAAAAAGAAGAATACAAAGATTTTGTACGCAAATTATTCCTTGAAATGATTTCCAAACGTGCCTCTGACCTTTACTTAAAACACAACACTATTCCTCACTTCAGGATTGATGGGGAGCTGGTTCGTTCCTATTATGATCCCCTTACCAAAGACGACCTGGAAAATATGGCTAAAATCCTGATGAATAAAGAGCAATGGAATTATTTTGTCAATTCATGTGAAATGGACCTGGCACATTCCATCGAAAATGTAGGGCGTTTCAGAATAAACATTTTCAAACAGCGAGGATATATTGGCATGGTTGTCCGTGCTATCATCTGGCAAAACCTCTCTTTTGAAAAGCTTGGGATTCCTCCAGCCGTAAAGGAACTGGCAGAACTGCCGCGTGGATTGATTTTAGTAACCGGTACCACCGGAAGCGGCAAATCAACCACTTTAGCCGCTATGATTAATCATATCAATAATATTCGAAAAGCTCATATTATGACCATTGAAGACCCTATTGAGTTTTTATATAAAGACAACCGTGCCATCATCAACCAGAGAGAGGTCGGTTTTGACACCCTATCTTTTTCTGATGCCCTTAAACATGTCTTACGTCAGGCTCCTGATGTCATTCTGATAGGCGAGATGCGAGACCTGGAAACTATTTCTACCGCTATTTCAGCTGCTGAAACCGGCCACCTGGTGCTATCAACTCTCCATACTATCGATGCCGTTCAGACAATGGAACGAATTATTAATTATTTCCCTTCTTACCTGCATAACCAGATCAGGCTGGAATTAAGCCTTTCCCTGCGAGGTGTAGTCAGTCAACGATTGCTGCCACGAAAAGATAAAACAGGGCGTATACCTGCCGTTGAGGTTATGATTAATTCACCAACTATCAAGAAGTTCCTGCTGGAAGGCAGAACCACAGAAATACCGCAGATTATAGAAAAAAGCTCCAATTATGGTATGCAGACCTTTAACCAGTCCCTTTATCACCTTATCAGCCATAAGAAGGTATCGGTAGAGGATGCCCTGCAGTATGCCACGAACCCTGAAGAGCTCAAAATGGCTATTTCAGGTATAAAGACCGGTACCAGAGGTACTTATATATAAAAAACTTTCTGAAGTGGTGTGTAGACAGGGGTTCCCCGGAAGAAAATGTGCACTAAAAGCACTTAACTATCAGCAGTTGGTTCTTTCTTTTTTTTCAGAACTCTTTTTAGATAGTAGCCGGTCCAGGATGCTTCATTCCGGCTCACTTCTTCCGGTGTACCGACAGCCACAATTTCACCACCCTGATCACCGCCTTCTTTTCCCAGGTCGACGATATAGTCTGCATTCTTGATAATATCCATATTATGTTCAATCACGATAACGGTGTTCCCTTTGTTTACAAGGGTTTGTAAGACATAAATCAGCTTATTTATATCATCAAAGTGCAATCCGGTAGTAGGTTCGTCCAGTATATATAAAATATTTCCCTTACTGGTCTTACTCAATTCCCGGGCCAATTTAATTCGCTGAGCTTCTCCACCAGAGAAGGTGGTTGCTGATTGTCCGAGTTTAATATAGCCCAGTCCCACTTTTTTCATAATATCCAGTTTACGTGCGATAGGGGGACGATTACGAAATAACTCATGAGCCTCTTCTACTGTAAGATCCAGTATATCAGCAATAGAATAGCCCCGGTATTTGACAGCCAGCGTATCCCGGTTATAGCGTTTACCCTCACATTCCTCACATTCCACATGAATATCTGGTAAAAATTGCATCTCATATTTAATAAAACCTTCCCCCCTACATTTTTCGCACCTTCCGCCCCGTATATTAAAGGAAAAGCGACCTTTGGCATAACCACGTGCTTGAGCTTCCGGCAGTTGCGCAAAAATCTCACGAATATAATCAAACAATTTGGTATAAGTCGCAGGATTAGAACGAGGTGTTCTACCAATAGGAGACTGATCGACTAAAATAACAGTCTGTAGCTGATCGATTCCCTGGATCTCTTTCACAGTACCGACAGGAAGATAGCTCTGGTAAAAATGGACATGGAGATACCGATAGAGGATATCAATGATTAAAGTACTCTTACCTGAACCAGAGACACCGGTGACACACATCAGGTTCTTCAAAGGCAGACTAACATTCAGGTTTTTGAGGTTATGTTCAGAGGCACCCTTCATTTGAAGGTATTTCTGAGAATTTCTGCGTTTTCGGGGATAAGGTATCACTTTTTCACCCCGGAGGTACTGAGCAGTGAGAGATTTTTTTTCTTTTATCAGCTTTTCAAATGCACCGGAAAAACAGGCATAACCCCCGTGAATTCCAGCTCCAGGACCAAGATCTACTATATAATCAGCAGAACGGATAATATCCTCATCGTGTTCTACAACGACTACCGTATTTCCGAGATCCCGCAGACGTCGCAGAGTAGAGATGAGCCTGGCTGTATCACGGGGATGGAGTCCAATACTGGGTTCATCCAGGATATATATAACGCCTACCAGTTGAGAGCCTATCTGGGTTGCCAGTCGCACCCGCTGGGCTTCCCCTCCTGATAAAGTGCGCACCTCCCGTTGTAGCGTGATATATTCCAATCCCACCTCTTTGATAAATTGAAGCCGTTTATTGATTTCATTAATTATCAGGCGTCCAATTTTTTCTTCAAAAGAAGACAATCTTATTGATTGAAAAAAATCCAGAAGGGAGCTCACCTGCAAGGAGGTTAACTGGTGTATATTACGGTCCTTAAATCGCACAGAGAGCACCTCATCCTTTAAGCGTTTCCCCTTACAGCGGGGACAGATACTTTCATGGAAATAATGTTCTAATTTTCGTCGCATGTAATCTGATTTCGTCTCTTTCAGACGTCGTAAGACATTGTTAATAACCCCCTCAAATGGTTTCTTTACATCATAAAATCTTTTTCTACCGCTATAGATAAAATGAATAGGTGTACTTCCTGAACCGTATAAAATAATCTGTTTTACGTTTTCCGGTAAATCTTTCCAGGGAACAGAAAGAGAGAACTGATAGTGGCGGGAGAGGGCAATAAGCATTTCCTGATAAAAGTTAAAAACTGAAGAGGGATGACGACGGGGGGAAACTTCGCGTCTTGTCCAGGGTTTTAAAGCTCCCTGGTCAATGGAGAGGGCGGGATCAGGGACAACTGAAGACTCATCAATTTCATTTACCTTCCCCAGGCCGTGGCATTCGGGACAGGCCCCATAAGGAGCATTAAAAGAAAATAGACGCGGAGAAAGTTCTGGCAGAGAAAAGCCGCATTTTTTACAGGAGTATCGGGCTGAATACGTCATTTCTTCACTTTTTTTTCTGTCAGGCAATTGATAGAGAATATTCACCAGCCCATCACCTTTTTCCAGGGCTAGTTCAACTGACTCCAGTAATCTCTGTCTTATGCCCTCTTTAATGGTTAACCGGTCAATAGCCAGTTCTATATTGTGGCGAATATTTTTATTAAGGGAAGGTATGTCATCCAGCCGATGAATATTGCCATCTATACGAACCCTCATAAAACCCTCTTTTTTCAATTGAAGGAATGACTGTTGGAATTCTCCCTTCTTCCCGCGGGCCAGGGGTGCCATGACGGTTACCTTTGTCTTTTCCGGTACCGACATTATCTGCTCAATGATTTCCTGAGGGGTTTGAGCCAGGATGGCAATATCACAGCGAGGACAATAGGGCTGCCCCAG